>NZ_BAABDO010000072.1:0-19773 GCF_039539665.1 Actinomadura keratinilytica | reverse complement strand
TCGGTACCCCCGGCACAGACACCGCCGAGACCTCCGGAGAGGGTGGGCATGCCGGTGGAACGTGCCCGGCGATCCAGCCCATCGAGTCAGGCGGCCCGAGTGCCGACGCGACCAGTGTCGGCTGCTCGATCTCCGGTACGGGGCGTCGGCATGTTGGCGGAACAGTGTCGGCGATCCGCGCCTGTCGGGGTGGGCGGGTTCGGGGTGGACGTGGCGGCGGGGTGCGGGTGTGTTGGTGGGACGCTGTCGGGTCAGGCGGCTTCGGCGGTGGGGTCGGGGGCGGGGTGGTCGGCGCCGCCGAGGGCCCATTGGTCGGCGACCTCCTGGGCCTCGCGGCGGTCGTCGTCGGTGAGGGCGCCGCCGCGGAGGACGGGGCGGAAGTCGGCGGTGCCGCGGTTGAGGTCGTGGCCGAGCGTGCTGGCCTCGATCTCGGCGGAGAACCGCCACTGGCCGTCCTTTTCGTACTGGCGGATGCGCAGTCGGCCGGTGACCACGACGGGCTGGCCGCGCTGCAGGTCCGAGCCGTTGACGTTGTCGGCGAGATGCCGCCAGCAGTTGACCGTCAGGAACATGGTCTCCAGGTCCTGCCACTGGCCGGTCGCGCGGTCGAAGCGGCGCGGTGTGCAGCCGACCCGCAGCGACAGGTACGGGGTGCCGTTGGCGGTGACGGTGTAGTACGGGTCGGCCGCGACCCAGCCGATGACGGTGATGTGCGCCTCGTTCAACGTGGCCTCCTCTCGATCCGTCACTCCAGCGTCGCGGAGTGCGACCGGCGAGAGAAGGCCACCGCGCGATTGTGGATAACTCAGCCCTTGAGCGCGTCGACGTGGTCGCGGAACTCGGCGCACAGCTTCAGTTCGTCGGCGACCGGGGCCAGGACCTTGGACTCGGCGACCTCGGTGATGCGTTCGCGCATGTGCTCTTCCATGCGGTCGCCGTGCTTGGCGGACTGCAGCGCCACCAGGTTCCGGCAGGCCGACGCGGTGAGCGCGCCCATGCCGAGGGTGCACACCACCAGCACGGCCACGTACGGGATCAGGCCGGTCTCGCCGAGCAGCGGGCTGTCCGAGCCTCCCCCGGCGGCGCCGTACACCACCAGCAGGACGATCCAGGCCACGCCGAGCACGCTCACCAGCACCAGGAAGTACTGCCAGGTCTTGACCAGCCACCACCAGCGCGGCACCTGGTTGAAGGTGGGCAGCGCCTCGCGCACCGCGACGCCGAGCGCCTCGGGCAGTTCGGCGGCGTGGGTGCGGGCGGCGGCGCGCACCGAGCGGGCGAAGGGGGCGGGCAGGTCGGCGGTGACGCCGTCGGTGACGCTTTGCAGGGCGGCGTCGACGTCGCCCTGCAGGGCGCCGACCGGGCCGGTGAAGGCGCCGCGCAGCTCTTCGCGCAGCTCGGTGAGGCGCATGCGGCGCAGCGGGTCGCTGCGCAGCCGCGTCACCAGGGCCTGGACCGGCCAGCCGACGAAGTCGGCGGCGCGCAGCTCGTAGGCGCTCTCCATGGCCTCGGCGACGGCGGGCGCCCCGGCGGCGTCGGTGAGGGCCCGGACGAGCTCGTCGCGGCGCCGGGCGTCGACGCCGGTGGGGATGTCGGCGGGCGGGCGGTGGGCGGCGAACCGCTCGGCGAGCCGGTCGATGTCGGCGGCGAGGCGCTGGCTGCGGGCGCGGCGGGCGGCGACGGTGTCGACCAGGACGTCCCGGAAGCCGCGCACGCCGTCCTCGCTCACCGCGGAGGTGGTGATGATGCGCGGGTCGGCCAGGCCCTCGGCCTCCAGCAGGCGGCGCAGGTCGGCCACGCAGTCGTCGACCTCGCCGGGCTGCAGCCGGTCGATCTGGTTCAGCACGATGAGGGTGACGCCGGCGTGCCGGGCGAACGGGACGATGTAGTTGCGGTGCAGGGCGGCGTCGGCGTACTTCTGCGGATCGACGACCCATACCAGCAGGTCGGCGACGGTGACGAAGCGGTCGACCTCGGCGCGGTGCACGGCCCGGATGGAGTCGTGGTCGGGCAGGTCGAGCAGCACCAGGCCCTGCAGGGAGCTGTCGGCGCGTTCCAGGTCCAGGGCGCTGGCGCGGGCGTAGCGGTGCCGCTTGTCGACGTCGAGCCAGTCGAGCAGCGGGCCGGCGCCGTCCAGGCCCCACACGCAGGCGTGCGCGCGCGACGTCATGGGGCGGCGTATGCCGGTGGGCGACAGTTCCAGCCCGCAGATGGCGTTGAACAGCGACGACTTGCCGCTGCCGGTGCCGCCGGCGAGGGTGACGACGGTGTGCTCGCCGGACAGCCGCAGCCGCTGCCCGGCGCGGTCGAGCAGGTCGCGCGCCTCGTCCAGCAGCGGCTGGTCGAGCCGGCCGGTGCCGAGGCGTACGAGCGCGTCGAGGTGGTCGAGCCGTTCGGTCAGCGCGGGCGCCGCGGCCTGCTCGGGCTCGGCGGCGGAGCCGTCCGCGGGCGGCGTCGCGCCGGAGCCCGGCGACGGGTTCACGGGGATCGCCGAGGTGGTCATCGGGCAACCTCAAGGTCGTAGGTGGCCTGGTAGAGCTGGACGGGGACGGTCTCGTCGGGGATGCCGGCCGCGTCGAGCGCCTGCCCGAAGCGGATGGCCTCCTCGTCGAACAGCATCCCGATGCGGCTGCGCAGGTCGGCGCGGGCCTTGGCGCCCATGCCGCGCAGCGACTCGGCTCCGAACAGCGCCTTGAGCAGCCGCTGCGGCACGGCGCTGGTGCCGCCCTCGACGGCGACGTCGGCGGTGCCGTAGCCGAGCAGGCCGATCGTCAGCACCAGCGACAGGGCCTCGGTGTCGAACGAGACGAGTTTGGCGACCGAGCGTTTGGTGACGCCCTCGGTGCGCACCAGCTCGTGCACGTGGTCCTGCCAGGCGCTGACGGCGCGGGTGATGCGGCGCGACAGCTCGGGCGAGGCGTGCCCCATGTCGGCGGCGGGGCCGGCCAGCACGTGCCTGCCCGCGGGGTGTTCCCGCCAGCGGGCGATGACCTGCTCGGCGGCGTGCTCGGCGGACGACTGGATGAGCGACTCCAGTCCGGCGCGCAGGGCGCTCTTGAGGGCCCGCACCCGGGTGGGGCTGCCCTTGCGGCGCCGGTTGGAGCGCCGGGCGCCGCGGCCGCGGATGTGCAGGGAGCGCAGCAGGTCGCCGGTGCCCGCGAAGTCCTGCCAGCGGGCCAGCACCTCGCCGCGCAGCAGCGAGCCGTTGCGGGTGGACTCGTCCAGTTCGGCCAGGGCGGTGGAGTAGGCCGTCTCGACCAGCCGGGCCAGCTCGGCGCGCTGCTCGACCTGCGTCTCGACGTGCTTGGCCAGTTCGGGGACGCGGGTGCGGAAGCTGTCCAGGACGCCGGCCAGGGTGTCTTCGATGACGATGTGCCGGCCCTCGGCGTCCTCGGCCACGCCGACCAGCCATTCGCGCAGGTCCTCGACGGTCTCCTCGGGCAGCCGGGAGTCCTCGACGCGGGTCTCGGGGATGGTGAAGCGGCGCGCGTCGCCGACGCCGTGTTCGGCGAGCATCTCGGCGAAGTGGTCGACGACCTCGGCGCCCGCGCCCTGCGGCACCCGCGACAGCACGACGCCGATGGTGGCGCCGTTGTCGCGGGCGCGCTGCAGCATCTGCCACACCATGGCGTCGGCGTAGCGGGCGGCGGTGGTGACGCACAGCCACACGTCGGCGGCCGCCATCAGCTTGGTGGCGAACTCGTAGTGGTCCTCGAAGACCGAGTCGAAGTCGGGGCTGTCGAGCAGGGCCAGGCCGGGCGGCAGCGCGTCGCTGGAGATGATGACGAGCTGGTCGCCGGCGATGGCGTCGGGCGCGGGGCCGGGCACGCGGCCCATGCCGGGCAGCAGCGGCCCTTCCAGGAACCACTCGGCGTGGTCGGGGTGGCACACCAGGATGGGGCTGCTGGTGGTGGGGCGCAGCACGCCGGTGGCGCTGACGCGGGCCCCGACGAGCGTGTTGACCAGGGTGGACTTGCCCGCGCCGGTGGAGCCGCCGAGGACGACCAGCATGGGCGTGCCGGCGGCCTGGACGCGGGGCAGCACGTAGTCGTCGAGCTGGTTGCGGATCTGGAGCCGGGCCTCGCGGGCCTCCTCGACGCCGGGCACGTCCAGCACCAGCTCGAAGGCGCCGAGCTGGTCGCGCAGGGCGCGCAGGGCGCGGATCAGCTCGCCCTGGCGGACCGTCCCGCGGCGCCGGGCGGACGGCGGGGCTTCGCGGCCGGACAGCGCCTCGGTCTGGGAGAGGTCCACGGCGCCGGGGGGCAGGGGCTGCTCCTGCCCGGCGGAGGCGTCCCGGGGCCGCGGCGCGCCGGCGGCGGGGGCGTCGCCCGGTTTCCCGGACGGCCCGCCCTTCTTCGAGGACGCGCCCTTGCCCTTGGCCGCGCCTCTGCCCTTGGCCGGTCCGCCGTCCCCGGAGGTCCGGTCGCCGGGCCGCCTGGCGCCCGGTTCGGTGTCCGCGGGGGCGGCGGGCCCGGCCGAGGAGGCGGTCTTCTCGGCGGCGACGTCCTCCCCGGAGCGCCGCCCGGGGACTCCCACGGCGCCGCTCACGTGGCACCCCGGCGGGACGCCACGGCCCAGAGGCGGCCGACCGAATCTCCCGTCAAGTACCTGGTCACGGATCCCGCCCCATGTCCGTTCGAATCATGTCGATCTCTCGTGCCACGTTCACCACGTCGCCCACGACCACGATCGCCGGCGGCCGGATCCCGGCCGCGGCCATCTCACCGGCCACCGTGCCCAGCGTGGCCGTCAGCGCCTTCTGCCCCGGGAGGGTGCCTTCCTGGATCACGGCGACGGGCGTGGTGGACGACCGACCATAGCGTATGAGGGTCTCGGCGATGAGCGTCATCCGCTCCACCGCCATCAGCAGCACCAGGGTGCCGGTCGCGCGGCCGAGCGCGGGCCAGTCGACGGTGGAGGCCGGGTCGCCCGGCGGGACGTGCGCCGACACCACGTGGAACTCCTGGGTGACGCCGCGGTGGGTGACCGGGATGCCCGCGGCCGACGGCACCGCCACGGCGCTGGTGATGCCGGGCACGACCGTGACCGGGATGCCGTGCCGGGCGCAGTGCAGCACCTCCTCGGCGCCGCGGCCGAACACGAACGGGTCGCCGCCCTTGAGCCGCACCACGAAGCGGCCCTGCCGGGCGTGCTCGACGAGGTGGTCGTTGATGCGCTCCTGGGTGACGGTCCGCCCGTAGGGGATCTTGGCGGCGTCGATCACCTCGGTGTCGGCGGGCAGCTCGTCCAGCAGTTCGCGGGGGGCGAGCCGGTCGGTGACGACCACGTCGGCCTGGGCGAGCAGCTGCCGCCCGCGCACGGTGATCAGGCCGGGGTCGCCGGGGCCGCCGCCGACCAGCGCCACCCCGACCGGCTTGCGGCGGTGGTGCCGCGCTTCGAGGGTGCCGTCGCGCAGCCCGTCGACGATCGCGTCGCGCACGCCCGCGGCGTGCCGCGGGTCGCCGCCCGCCAGCACGCCCACGGTGGTGTCGCCGACCTGACCGCTCGCCGGGGTCCAGGCGGCGGACGACTCGGCGTCGTCGGCGCGCACGCACCACACGCGGTTCCGCTCGGCCTCGGCGGCGACGGCGGCGTTGACCTTGGCGTCGTCGGTGAGGGCCTGCACCAGCCAGGCGTCGGCGCAGTCGCCGTCGCGGTAGGGCCGCCGGTGCCAGGCGATCCGGCCGGTGCCGTCCCCGCCCCGGGCGTTGATCAGGTCTTCGAGGGAGGGCGTGACCTCGGGGGCGACCAGTCGCACCGCGGCGCCCGCGGCCAGCAGCGCCGGGACGCGGCGCTGAGCCACCCGGCCCCCGCCGACGACGAGGACCTTCCGTCCGCTCAGTCGCAGTCCTAGCAGGTAGGGGGGCACGTCGCTCTCTCGATCGGGGCTTGGCAGGCGTTCCGGGACGCCGGGGACGGACATGGGTGTATGTGGACCAAAGGTACTCGGGTTGAGGTGCTCATGGAGAGTGCTCCCACCCAGTCACTCCTCGTCGCCGTCGTCACCGTGCGGGGGCCTCGCCGTCGGTGCGGCGTCCTTGCCGCTCACCCCGGCCGCGTCGAAGGTGGCGACCCGGTGCAGCACCCGGACCGCGCCTTGGACCAGCGGCAGGGCGAGCAGGGCGCCGGTGCCCTCCCCCAGCCGCAGCTCCAGGTCCACCAGTGGACGAAGCCCCAGGTGAGCAACGGTAGCCGAATGTCCGGGCTCGGCAGAACGATGCCCGGCGACACACGCCGACAGCGCGTCGGGGCACAGCGCCGCGGCGACCAGCGCGGCGGCCCCGGCGATCACCCCGTCCAGCACGACGGGGACGCGCAGGGCGGCCGCGCCGAGCAGGAATCCGGCCAGGGCGGCGTGCTCCAGGCCGCCGACGGCGGCCAGCGCGGCGAGGGGGTCGCGGGCGGCCGCGCCGTCGCCGCCGTCCAGTCCGTGGCGGGCGAGGGCGGTCCGCACGACGCCGATCTTGCGGGCGTGGGTGGCGTCGTCGATGCCGGTGCCGCGGCCGGTGACCTGTTCGGGCGGCCGGCCGGTGAACGCGGCGACCAGGGCGGCCGAGGCCGTGGTGTTGGCGATGCCCATGTCGCCGGTGAGCAGGCAGCGCGCCCCGGCCGCGACCAGGTCGCGGGCGACCTCGATGCCGGTCTCGACGGCGCGGCGGGACTGCTCGGCGGTCATGGCGGGGCCGGCGGTCATGTCGGCGGTGCCGTAGGCGACCTTGCGGGGCAGCAGCCCGGGGGCGGGGTCCAGGTCGCGGGCCACGCCGACGTCGACCACGCTGACCTCGGCGCCGACCTGGGCGGCGAACGCGTTGACGACCGCGCCGTCGGCCAGGAAGTTGGCCACCATCTGCGCGGTGACCTCCTGCGGCCAGGGGGTGACGCCCTGGGCGTGGACGCCGTGGTCGGCGGCGAAGACCGCCACGGCGGCGGGTTCGGGGACCGGCGGGGGGCAGGTCCCGGCCAGTCCGGCGAGCTGCACCGACACCTCTTCGAGGACGCCGAGGGACCCCGGCGGCTTGGTGAGCCGGGCCTGGTGGTCGCGGGCGTCGCGCATGGCGTCCCGGTCCAGGGGGCGGATGGCGGCGATGGTCTGCTCGATCAGGTCCATGGTGTCCTCTCCTGGCAGGGCGCGCCGCCCGTACCGCTCGTCGTGCACGGCCCAGGCGAGGGGGCGGCGGCGGGCCCAGCCGGTCAGGGCGAGCTGGGGCGCGGGCGGGAACTCGGCCACGTGGCCGACGCACAGGTAGGCGACGACGTCCACGTGGCCGGGCAGGCCGAGCTCGTCGGCCAGTTCCCGTTCGTCGAAGAAGCTGACCCAGCCGACGCCGAGCCCTTCGGCGCGTGCGGCCAGCCACAGGTTCTGTACGGCGCAGGCGACCGAGTAGTGGGCGGTGCGGGGCTGGGCGTGGCGGCCCAGGGGGTTGCGGCCGCCCCGGGTGGGGTCGCAGGTGACGGCGATGTTCACCGGGGCCTCGCGGATGGCCTCGACCTTGAGCCGGTCGAAGGCGGCGGCGCGCGGGGCGGTCAGGGTCTCGGCGTAGACGGCGCGCTGCCGGTCGGCCAGGGCGCCGATGCGCGCGCGCCGTTGCGGGTCGCGGATGACGATGAAGTCCCAGGGCTGGGTGAGCCCGACGGACGGGGCGCGGTGCGCGGCCTCCAGCACCCTGGTGAGGACGGCGTCGTCCACGGGGTCGGGCAGGAAGCCGGTGCGCATGTCGCGCCGTTCGGCGATCGCCTGGTAGACGGCCTGGCGCGCCGGCTCAGGGTAGGGGGCGGCGGGCTCAGATGCCGAGTTCACCGAGCGCCTCCAGGAGTGCGTCGTTGGTGGCGCGGTCGCGGACGGCGACGCGCAGCCAGTCGGGGCCGAGGCCGGGGAAGGTGTCGCCGCGGCGAACGGCGTATCCGCGTTCGCGGAGCAGGGCGCGGACTCCCAGGGCGTCGGGCATGTTCAGGCACAGGAACGATGCGCGCGCCCGGGGCACCACGTACAGTCCGCGTGCGGTCAGCTCCCCGGCCAGGCGTTCGCGTTCGGCGGCCAGGTCCGCGGCCCACCGCTCCGCTTCGGCCAGCGCGGACGGTTCGCAGCACGCCTGGATCGCGACGAGGGCGGGGGTGGACACGGCCCACAGGGGTTGGGCCTCGGCCAGCCGTTCGATGAGCGCGGGTTCGGCGAGGACGTATCCGGCGCGCAGGCCCGCGAGCCCCCAGGTCTTGGTGAGGCTGCGGATGACGACGACCCCCGGCGGGAGCGTCGCGGCCAGGGTCTCCGGTTCGCCGGGCACGCAGTCCATGAACGCCTCGTCCACCACCACGGTGCGGCCGGGGCGGGCCAGGGCGGCGATGGTCTCGGCCGGGTGCAGCACGGAGGTCGGGTTGGTGGGGTTGCCGATGACGACGAGGTCGGCGTCGCGCGGCACGGCGTCGGGGTCCAGGGTGAAGTCCTTGCCGAGGATCACGCGGTGCACGGCGTGCCCGGCGGCGCGCAGGGCGGCCTCGGGTTCGGTGAACTGGGGGTGGACGATCGCGGCGCGCCGCGGCCGCAGCGCCCGGGCCAGCAGCACGAACGCCTCGGCGGCGCCGGAGGTGAGCAGGACCTCCTCCACCGCGCGGCCGTGCCGGCGGGCCACCGCGCTGCGGGCCGGGCGCGGGTCGGGGTAGGCGGCGAGGTCGGCTACGGAGGCGCGCAGCCGTTCGGCCAGCCATGCCGGAGGGGTGCCGGGGCGGACGTTCACCGCGAAGTCGACGAGCCCCGATCCGACCTCGGCGTCCCCGTGGTGGCGCAGATCGACGTCGTCGGCGCGTGCAGAGCCGGTGCGTGCAGAGCCGACGCGTGCAGAGTCGGTGCGCGGCGGGTCAGTGCGCATGGACGTGTCCATGTCCGTGTCCGTGGGCGGAGGGGTCGTCGGGGTGGTGGTGCGGGGTCTGGGGGGCGCCGACGCGGTCCTCGAAACCGGGCAGCGCGACGCGGTAGACGCAAGTGTCGCAGTTCATGCGCAGGTCTCCGGCGAGGGCCTCCTCGTAGCGTTCGGCCACCACGTCCGCCAGGCCGTCGCAGTCGCCGATGACGTCGGCGACGCGCACGTCCACGTCCGGGTGCGCGGCCCCGTAGGCGCGGGCCTCGTCGGCCACGCGGTCGGGGAGCACGCCCGGGAACAGGAAGTAGGGCAGCACGACGACGCGGTGTGCGCCCAGTCTGCGGCATCGCTCCAGCCCCTCCGTGACGCTGGGGCGTGCCAGGGAGATGAACGCCGGTTCCACGCACAGCAGCCCGTGCCCCTGGTCGGGGCCGGCGGCGCCGCGCCCCTCCCAGAACAGCCGGGCGACCTTGTGCACCTCGGCGTTGGCGTCGGGGTCGGTCGATCCCCGGCCGACCAGCAGCACCGCGGTGCCGGGGGTGCGGTCCGCGCCGGGCAGCACCGCGTCCAGGCGTTCCTGCAGGAGGGCCAGCAGGGTCGGGTGCGGCCCCAGGGGGCGGCCGTAGCGGTACGACAGGCCGGGGTGGCGCACCAGCTCGCGTGCCATGGCCCCGGGGATGTCGCCCTTGCCGTGCCCGGCCGACACCAGCACCAGCGGCACGGCCGCCAGGGAGCGGTGGCCGCTGCCGTAGAGGTCGGCGACCGCCTCCGTCAGCGGCGGCGGGGACAGTTCGATGAATCCGCCCGCCACGTCCACCGGCATCCGGCGGCGCAGCCGTTCGACGAACCGGCCGAACTCCGCGACGCCCGCCTCGTCCCGCGTACCGTGCCCGACCACCAGCATGGGCGGTTTCACTGCGTTCCCCGTTCTGCTCCGGCGCGCCCGAGGCGCGCCGCGGTCCTGTTCCTGCGCTGTCATGAGGTTTCCTGCGTTGCCACGGGGTCCCCCTCGTAGTAGAGGAGCGCGTTGGCGGCCGCCGCCGCGACCGCGGAGCCGCCCTTCTCCGAGACGTTGCTGAGCTGGGGCAGGCCGCTGGCGCGCAGCGCCTCCTTGGCCTCGGCGGCGCCGACGAACCCGACCGGCAGCCCGATGACCAGCGCGGGCGCGACCTTGCGCTCGATGATCTCGAACAGGGCGGTGGGGGCGCAGCCGACGACCCACACCGCGCCCGGGCCGACCTCGGCGTAGGCGAGGCGGACGGCGGCGGCCGAGCGGGTGATGCCCGCCGCGCGCGCCAGCCGGGCGGCGGCCGGGTCGCCGATGTGGCACAGCGTCTCGCGTTCGGTGATGCCGGCGGCGACCATGCCCACGTCGGTGACGATCGGCGCGCCCGAGCGCAGCGCCGCCAGGCCGCGCGCCAGGTGCTCCTCCCGGGTGACCAGGTCCACCGCGTAGTCCAGGTCGGCGCTGGCGTGGATGACCCGTTCGGCCACGGCGCGCCACAGCGGCGGCATCGGCGACAGGTCGACGCGGGACCGCAGGATCTCGTAGGACCGCACCTCGATGGGGTGGGGCTGGCGCGCGCTCATGGGCACTCCTCGATGGCGTCGACGGGGCATACCTCGATGCACTCGCCACAGCCGGTGCACAGCGCGTCCAGCACCAGCAGCGGCCGCCCGTGCGGGCGGATCGCGTGTTCGGGGCAGGTGAGCAGGCACGCGCCGCACCCCCGGCACCGGTCCGTGACGATCACGCCAAGCCTGTCACGGCGCGCGTCCCCGCGGCGCGCGTCCTGTCGGCGTGCGTCCGCTACGCCCATCGGTAGCCCCGGGGGGTGACGAAGCGGCCCGCCATGGCCCGGCTGCGGCTGGAGCCGACCAGGACGACGGTGTACATGTCGGCCTGCGCGGGGTCCACGTCCGCGAGCGTGGTGAGGGTGACCGACTGGTCCGGGCGGGTGGCGTTGCGGACCAGCCCCACCGGGGTGTGCGGCGGGCGGTGCTCGGCCAGGATGCGCAGCGCCTCGGCCAGCTGCCAGTCGCGGGCGCGGCTGCGCGGGTTGTAGAAGCAGACGGTGAAGTCGCCCTCGGCGGCGGCGCGGACGCGGCGTTCGATGACCTCCCAGGGCGTGTGCAGGTCCGACAGCGACACGTAGGCGTGGTCGTGCCCCAGCGGCGCGCCGAGCAGGGCGGACGCGGCCGCGGCGGCGGTGATGCCGGGGACGCCGTCCACGTCCACGGCGTGCGCGGCGCCTTCCGCGGCGAGCATCTCCAGCGCGGGGCTCGCCATCGCGTACACGCCGGCGTCGCCGGAGCCGATGAGCGCGACGGCGCGTCCGGCCGCGGCCTCCCGCACGGCGGTGCGCGCGCGTTCCTCCTCGTGCCCGAGCCCGCTGCCGAGCACGCGCGTACCGGGGCGCAGCAGGTCGCGGACCTGGTCGAGGTACTGGTCCAGGCCGACCACGACCGACGAGCGCCGCAGCGTCTCGGCGGCGCGCGGGGTGAGCAGGTCGCGGGCGCCCGGCCCGAGCCCGACGATGCTCAGCCGCCCGCGCGGCCGCAGCCGGGCGACGGCGGCGGTGGCGTTGGCCGACTTGGTCTTCTCGGTGACCAGCTCGGCGTCGCGGCCGAAGGCGCGGGCCGCGTGCAGGGCGGCCGCCTCGGCGACGCTGGGCGTGCCGACCTCGGCCGCCACGACCGGCGACGGGTTGGGCACCTCGACGCGGGCGAGCACCTCGGCCGGATAGGCGACGACCTGCCAGCCGCGCCGCAGCGCCGCCTCCAGGATGCCCTCCTCGTCGGCCTTGCGGTCGACGGTCGCCAGGCAGCGCACCGACTCCGGGGCCAGGCCCGGTATGTCCAGCGCCAGATCGATCAGCTCGTCGATCTCGTCGGCGGTGACGCCGCGCGCCGACCCGACGCCGACGACCAGCGACGGGGGCCGGTAGACGAGCCGGTTGCCGAACCAGTCCTCGTGGCACATGCATTCGATCTCGGCGCCGTCGGTGACCAGGATCCCGACGGACGGATCGGCGTCGTCGAACCACGGGCGGACGTTGGGCGGCAGCGGGGGCAGCGGCCAGTCGTCGGCGCCCTCCAGCAGCACCGGCTCGCCCGACAGCACGGCCGCGCCGACGTGCGGGAGCATGTCGGGGTCGTGCACGGTGAAGCCGAGGTCGGCGCCGTAGGAGTCCAGCGGCGTGACGTTGGCCTGGTCGCTGGCGGTGGTGACGACGGGGATGCAGCCGAGCACGCCGGTCAGCCGGCGGGCGAGCTCGTTGGCGCCGTGGTGGCCGCCGAGCAGCGCAACGGCGAACTGCATGCTCTCGTCCACGCACACCACGGCCGGGTCGGTGGCCTTGCGTTCCAGCAGCGGCGCCAGCACCCGCACCGTCGCGCCCACGGCCAGGAAGCTGACGATGGCGTCGCAGGTCCGCCACGCCTCGCGCAGCCCGTCGGCGGCCTTGACGTCGGTGAACAGGCGCACCTGGCCGGGCCAGGCGGCGGCGAGCGCGTCGGCGGCGGTGCGGCCGCCCGCGGTGGCCGCGACTATGCCGATCGTCACTGTGCGCTCCTCGTGTCGATGCCGTCCGGAAGTTCGGCGACTGTTTGGGGGCGGCGCGCCGCGTGGTGGTTCCGGGCGGGGGGCATGGGAGGCGGCTCACGGTCGCCCCACACCACGAACACCGGGTTGGTGGCGGCCAGGCGGTGCACGTCCCCGGGCAGGGGGGACAGCCGGTTGGCCTGGAGTTGGACGGCCTGGGCGGACAGGCCCTCGGCGGTGAGGGCGTCCAGGGTCGGCCGCAGGCGTTCCGCGGCCGCCAGCGCGACGACGACGGTGCGCAGCGCCCGGGCCGCGCACGCGCGCACCACCTGCGGCCCGCCTCCCCCGACGAACACCGCGTCGGGGTCGGGGAGGTGCTCCAGCACGTGGGGGGCCTCCCCCCGGGACACGGCGATCTTCACCCCGTGGGCGCGCACGTTGGCGCGGATGCGTTCGCACGACGCCGCGTCGCGGTCGACGGCCACCACGGCGGCCCCGAAGCGGGCGCATTCGATCGCCACGGAACCGCTGCCGGCGCCCACGTCCCACACCATGTCGCCCACGCGCGGCCCGAGCTTGGCCAGGGCGAACGCCCGCACCTCCGCCTTGGTCACCATCGAGTCGCGGTGGTCGAACGCCTCCTCCGGCAGCGCCCAGCCCGCGGGGCCCGGCGGCGTCCCGGCGATCCATCCCTTGGCGCCGACCGAACGGGACGGGTCCAGCACCAGCACCACGTTGGGGTCGCGCCAGGGCCGCGTGGTGGCCTCGGCGGGACGCACGTGCACCACGCGTTCGTCCGGCTCGCCCAGGTCCTCGCACACCACGAACGTGCGGGGCGTCTGCGGGAACAGCTCGCGCGCCAGTTCGGCCGGCCCGAAGCCCGGCGCGGTCAGCACGGCCACCTTGGGGTGGGCCCGGCACGCGTTGACGGCGCGGCGCGACTCGCGGCCGTGCGCGGACACCACCAGCGCGTCGTCCCACGGCAGCCCGGCGCGCGCGAACGCCCGTGCCACCGACGACAGCGCCGGGAGCACCAGCGGCCGGTGCCCCCGCTCCCGCAGCGCCCGCACGATGCCGAAGAACCCCGGGTCGCCGCTGGCGACCACCACGACGTTGGCCTCCGCCCCGGCGGCGTCGATCTCGTCCAGGGCGGCGGCGAGGTCGCCCAGGACGACGCGGCGGGCCGCGTCGGGCACGGGGACGGCCGCCAGGTTCCGGGCGCCGCCCACGACGAGCGCGGCGCCCTCCAGGGCGGTGCGAGCCGCGTCGGGCAGCGGCGACCCGTCGTATCCGATCACTGTGACCATGGCACTCACCGCGGCCGCGCCATCCGCCCGTACATGCCGACCATGCGCTCGCCGGTGAAGTCGACCAGCACCACCTGGGCGGCGATCGGGCTGCGGCCGCCGCCCGCGGCCTCGGCGGCGAAGCGCTCCAGCACCCCGGCGACCCGGCGGCACAGCTCCCGCCCGCACGGCCCCAGCAGCCCGGCCTCCTCCCACAGCTCGTAGGCGTGCCGGGCGGTGTTGGCGGCGGCGACCCGCTCGGCCAGCTCCGGCGGCCCGCCCATCGCCGCGGTGATCTCGCCGAGCAGGCCGGTGTCGACGCGCGAGCGCGTGTAGTGCGTCATCAGCACCCCGGAGGCGAGCTTGGTGAGCTTGCCCGCCATGCCGACGAACACCACCTGCGTCAGGCCGTGCTCGACCGCGCGGCGCAGCGCCGCCCCGGTGAAGTCGCCGACCTCCACGAAGCACACCTCCGGCAGGCGCGGCAGCAGCTTCATCGCGCCCCGCTCGGTGCGGCCGCCCGTGCACAGCACCAGCGTCGTCTCGCCCTGCGCCGCCATGACCGACACCGCCTGCTCGACGCTGGCCCGCCACGACGCGGTGGAGAACGGCCGGACGATCCCGGTCGTGCCGAGGATGGAGATGCCGCCGAGGATGCCCAGGCGCCGGTTGGTGGTCTTGCGCGCCATCCGCTCCCCGTCGGGCACCGAGATCACCACGCGGACGCCCCGCCCGGTGGCGGGGTCGGCGACGGCGCGCGGGTCGGGCGGGCCGTCCAGCGGCGCGCCGGCCAGCGCCTCCGCCACCGCCTGCGTGATCATCTTGCGCGGGACGGGGTTGATCGCCGGGCCGCCGAGCTCCAGGCCCAGGCCCGGCTTGGTGACCACGCCGACGCCCTCGCCGCCGTCCAGGTCCAGGCCCGGCTCGTCCCGCCACGACACGTCCGCGGTGATGTGCGCGCCGTGCGTGACGTCGGGGTCGTCGCCGGCGTCCTTGACCACCACCGCCCGCGCCCGGCCGCGCCCGGCGTCCACGCCGGTCTCCTCCACCCGGAACGTGACCCGGTTGCCGGACGGCAGCGCGACCTCCACGTACCCGGGCGGGTCGTCGCCGCGCAGCAGCAGCCGCGTCGCCGCCTTGGCCGCCGCCGACGCGCACGTGCCGGTCGTCCAGCCCGTCCGCAGCGCCTTCCGCCGCGCCTTCATCGTGCGCGGCAGGTCCGGTTCCCGAAGCTCCCTGTCCTCGTCGCTCATGGCCGCCCTCCGCAGATCATGGGCGTCGAGCCTCTCGGAGCCGGCGGCGGGCCGCGGGCTCGGCGCGCCGGAAACCGTGGAAATGACCCGGGTGGTACAGGTGCGAGCGGGTGCCCTCGGCGGCCAGGGCGGGGCCGACCAGCACCAGCGTGTGCTTCCACAGCCTGTGCGCCTTGACGGTGGCGGCCAGCTCGCCCAGCGTGCAGCGGACGACCAGCTCGTCCGGCCAGGTGCAGCGGTAGGCCACCACGCAGGGGGTGTCTTCGGGGTAGCCGCCCTCCAGCAGCTCCTCCTGCAGCTGCCCGGACCGGGCCGCCGACAGGAACAGCGCCATGGTCGCGCCGTGCCGGGCGAACTCGCGGACCTCCTCCCCCGGCGGCATCGGCGTCTTGCCGCCGCCCAGCCGGGTCAGGATCACCGACTGCGCCACCTCCGGGATGGTCAGCTCCCGCCGCACGGCCGCGGCGACCGCGCTGAAGCTGGACACGCCCGGGACCACCTCGGTCTCCAGGCCCAGCTCGCGGCAGCGGTCGAGCTGCTCCTGCAGCGCGCCCCACAGCGCCGGGTCGCCGGAGTGGACGCGGGCGACGGTGAGCCCCTCGGCGGCGGCGCGCTCGTAGTACGGCAGGACGCCCTCCATCGGCAGCCGCGCCGAGTCGACGATCTCCGCGTCCGGGCGGGCGTGCTCCAGCACGTCGGGGTGCACCAGGCTGGCCGCCCAGATCACCACGTCGGCGGCGGCGATGGCGCGGGCCGCGCGGAACGTCAGCAGGTCGGCGGCGCCCGGCCCGGCGCCCACGAACAGCACCCGTCCGGTCACCCGTGGGCCGGTCATGCGATCTTTCCTCCTCGGGTGGTGCGGCGGCCCGGCACGATCAGCGTGGACAGGTACGGGACGGGCCCGGCGAGGTCGCGGGCGGGCCGCACGTCCTCGCCGGGCAGGCCGAGCCGCGCGCCGCAGACGGCGTCGTCCAGCCGTCCCGCGTCCTTGAGCGTGCCGATCACCTCGTCGGCGACCGAGCCGAACTTGTAGGCCACGACGGTGTCGCAGGCGTCCAGGGCGGCGCGGAACGCGGCCACGCCGCCGGTCAGCGGCACCAGCCCCACCGACTCGGCGCCCTCGGCGAGCACGGTGCCCGAACGCGCCGCCAGGTCCTGCATGGCGGTGATGCCGGGGACGGTCTCCACGACCGTGTCCGGGCGCCGCTCGCGCACCGTCTGGGCGAGGTAGGTGAAGGTGGAGTAGACGTTGGGGTCGCCGATGGTGGCGAACGCGACCGTGCGCGCGCCGTCGGCGAAGGCGCGCAGGACGCGGTCGGCCGCCCGGTCCCAGGCCGCCGCCCGCCGCCCGGTGACGCCGCCGCGGTCGTTGAGCGCGAACACGACCCGTTCGGCCTTGCCGGTGTAGGCGCGGACGACCGATTCGGCGCGGCCCTCCTCGTCCAGCGACATCACCGGGACCAGCACCACGTCGGCCTCGCCCAGGATCCGCACCGCCTTGGCGGTGACCAGCTCCGGGTCGCCCGGCCCGACGCCCAGGCCGACCAGGCGCGGCGGGCGCCCGGGCGGCGCGTCGTCCAGGTCGGGGCGGAGCAGGCCGAAGACGGCCTGGTCCCGCTGCTCGCCGTCGGGGCCGCGCTCGGCGCCGCGCGCGACTCCCTCGCGCCGGAAGCCGCTTTTCTCGGCCACGCGCAGGGAGGCTCGGTCGGTGGTCAGGGCGCGCAGCTCGATCCGGTGCAGGCCGCAGGCGCGCAGCGCCCACCGCGAGACGAGGGTCAGCGCCTCGGTGGCGTAGCCGCGTCCGCGCCAGGACGGGCGCATGCCGTAGCCGACCTCGCAGGTGAGCTGCGACCAGTCCACGCGGAACAGCCCGATCGTCCCGGCGAGAACGCCGGTGGCGCGGTCGGTCACGGCGAAGTGGACGCCGGTGCCCTCCCGCTGGGGAAGGTGCACTTCCCCGTCCGGCCACGGGGCCAGGGTCTCGGGGCTCGGCTCGCGCGGGAAGGTCGGCGGCAGGATGTCCTCGCCCGCCCTGACCACGTCGACGAGGGCGGCGGCGTCGTCCGGCTCGAACGGACGCACCACCACCCGCTCCCCTTCGAGGCGGACGGGTTCGCGGAAGGCGCTCTTCACCGGGCCGGTCCCGTTGTTCGACGTCATCGGCACGAGTCCACCATCCTCCGCGCGAAGTGCGGCATGCCGGCCCAGTGCAGGTGAAGATAGGACGCCACGCACGCCCCCTGCACGAACCCCTCCGGCCCGGACGGCGACCACTGCCACGCCGGGGCGGTGCCGTGGCCGGGGTCGGTGACGGTGCGGTGGAACTCGTGTCCGCGCACCCGTTCGCCCGTGCGCGCCACCACCGAGTCCGACACCGCGACCGCCGACCGGTAGCCCAGCGTCAGCCGCGGGGCCATCGTCGCGGTGACGTCCCCCAGCACCCCGCACATGGGCGCGCCGTCCAGCTCGCGCGCCAGGTACAGCAGGCCCGCGCACTCGGCGTAGACGGGGCCGGTGAACGACGCCAGTTCGCGGCGCAGCGGCTCGTTCGCCGACAGCTCCGCCGCGTACACCTCGGGGAACCCGCCGCCGATCACCACGCCCCGGGTGCCGGACGGCAGGTGCTCGTCGCGCAGCGGGTCGAACCGGACGACCTCCGCGCCCGCCGCCTCCAGCAGCTCCTCGTTCTCGGCGTAGCCGAACGTGAACGCCGGGCCGCCGGCGACCGCGATCCTCGGCCGACGCCCCGGGATCCCCTCCGCGGCCGGGGGCTCCCAGGGGGCGGCGGCCAGCGGCGGGGCGGAACGCGCCACCGCCAGGACGGCGTCCAGGTCGCAGGACTCGGCGACCAGCTCCCCCATGCGCCGCACCGTGGCGACCGCGTCGGCGTCGCGTTCCGCCGCCGGGACGAGCCCCAGGTGCCGGGACGGGGTGGCGATGTCGTCGTGCCGCCGCAGGGCGCCCAGCACGGGCAGGCCGACGTCGGCGAGGGCGTCGCGGCACATCTGCTCGTGCGCGTCCGACCCGACCCGGTTGAGGACGACCCCGCCGAACCGCACGTTGCCGAACGTGCGGAAGCCGTGCACGGTGGCCGCCACGGAACGGCCCGACGCCGCCGACGCGTCCACCACCAGGACGACGGGCGCGTCCAGCAGCGCGGCGACGTGGGCGGTGGAGGCGAAGTCTCCCCCCGAGTCGTCCACGCCGGCGCCGGCGAAACCGTCGTACAGGCCCATGACGCCCTCGATGACCGCCACGTCCGTGCCCGCCGCGCCGTGCAGCAGCAGCGGCGCGACGAGCTCCTCGGACGTCAGCCAGGGGTCGAGGTTGCGGCCGGGGCGTCCGGTCGCCAACGCGTGGTACCCAGGGTCGATGTAGTCCGGCCCCACCTTGTGGGGGGACACCGCCAGGCCCCGTGCCGCGAACGCCGCCATCAGCCCCGTGGCGACGGTCGTCTTGCCGCTCCCCGAGGCGGGCGCCGCGACCACCAGACGGGGGACGCTCATGCCGCACCCCCCGCGGGCACGCTCACCATTCGATGCCCTTCTGGCCCTTCTGGCCGCGGTCCATCGGGTGCTTGACCTTGCCCATCTCGGTGACCAGGTCGGCGAACTCCACCAGGCGCGGATCGGCGTCCCGCCCGGTGATGACCACGTGCTGCCGCCCCGGCCGCTCGCGGAGCGCGGCGATGACGTCGTCGACGTCCACCCAGCCCCACTTCATCGGGTAGGTGAACTCGTCCAGCACGTACAGCCGGTAGGTCTCGGCGGCCAGGTCGCGTTTGATCTGCTCCCAGCCCTCGCGCGCGTCGGCCGCATGGTCGGCCTCGGTGCCGGGGCGGCGGATCCACGACCAGCCCTCGCCCATCTTGTGCCAGGTCACCGGGCCGCCCTCGCCGCTGTCGCCGAGCACGCGCAGCGCCCGCTCCTCGCCGATGCGCCACTTGGCGGACTTGACGAACTGGAACACCCCGATCGGCCAGCCCTGGTTCCAGGCCCGCAGCGCCAGCCCGAACGCGGCGGTGGACTTGCCCTTGCCGGGCCCGGTGTGCACGATCACCAGCGGCCGGTTGCGGCGCTGCCGCGTCGTCAGCCCGTCGTCGGGCACCTGCACCGGCTTGCCCTGCGGCATGTCTAGGCCCCCCTTCTCATCCGGCCGGGCGCCGTCCGGGCGCCCCGGACGACCCCGGCGAGGGACCCGGCGGCCAGCTCGTCCAGCCGGACCACCTGCGCGCCCAGCCGCCCGCCCAGCTCGGCCGCCAGCCCCAGGCGCACCGGCCCCGACTCGCAGTCGACCACGACGCAGGCCACGCCGGCGAGCCGGGCCGCGGCGGCGGACGGGTCGGGCCCGCGGGTGGCGCGGCCGTCGGTCACCACGACCAGCAGCGGACGCCGGGACGGGTCGCGCAGCCGCTCGACGCGCAGCACCTCGGCGGCGCGCAGCAGCCCGGCGGCCAGCGGGGTGCGGCCGCCGGTGGGCAGCCGCTCCAGGCGGCGCGCGCCCGCCTCGACCGAGGAGGTGGGCGGCAGCACCAGCGCGGCGTCCCGGCCCCGGAAGGTGATCAGGCCGACCTTGTCGCGGCGCTGGTAGGCGTCCAGCAGCAGGCTGAGCACCGCCCCCTTCACCGCGCGCATCCGCCGCCGCGCGGCCATCGACCCGCTGGCGTCGACGACGAACAGCACGAGGTTGCCCTCGCGTCCGTCCCGCACCGCCTCGCGCAGGTCCTCGGCGGCGACGACCAGGCCGGGCCCGGTGCGGCCGCGGGCGCGCTGGTGCGGGGCGGCGGCGCGCAGCGTCGCGGTCAGATGCAGGCCGCGCGGGCCGGGGCGGGCGCC
>NZ_BAABDO010000071.1:0-36892 GCF_039539665.1 Actinomadura keratinilytica | reverse complement strand
CCGAGACCGCGACAACCCCGTGACCAGCGTGATCAGGATGGAAAAGGCTCACTGAGGCGACCGGCTCCCCCAGCTCCGCACACCAAAAGGCGCAGTTCGCCGCAGCGGAAGGGCATGTGGCGAACGCCGGAACTCTCATCGGAGGGCAGCACTGCTACTTCATCAACCTGCCGGAGAATCCTGAGCTAGAAGAGCTGCAAGGTCCCCTACCACCGCAAATGGTGGCGGAGGCGCGGGCCGGTTTCGTCCCTCCGGAGGGCTTCACCGAAGCCGCGGAGAAGCTCAAATCCGGCTTCCTCATCCTGGTCGGCACGCCGGGATCCGGACTCCGCACCGCTGCGATCAATCTGCTGCTCGACGCCTGTCCGCGCAGTCCTTCCATCTACCTCGTCGACGACGGCGTCGACTTCACCAGATGGCGGCCTCCAGAAGCCGCAGCCTGCCTGGTCGAAGGGCAGCTCGGCGGTCTGATATACAGGCCCGCCCGGCTGCTGGGGCTCATAGAGCGCGTGCGAAGCGCAGGGGCGGCACTGGCCGCGGTGCTGCGGACGATCCCAAGGCGGTACATCGCCGAGGAGCTGGCACTGTGGCTGGTGTACTGCACGCCGCCACCGGCGATCGAGGTGTTCCGCGCCAAGCTCGGCCTCGCCTCTCCCCGACAGGCCGAGCGGGCCCGCCTGATCGGGTCCCTACCTGCGGCCTTTCTCGAGGAGGTGCTCCCCGCCGGAGCAAGCCCGCAATATGCGGCGAGCATGGCCGATGCGCTGCTGCGAACCACCGATTTCCCATCGAACGACGCGAAGGACGTGGAAAATGCCGTCCGCTCGATCATCGCTCGTCAGGCCGAGTTCGAGATGGCGCAGCTGTTCCAGGCCCTGAGGGAAGACCTTCCTGCGCTGGCCCTCCTGCTGGCCGTTGCCGTCTACGAAGGCCGTGATCTGTCGATCGTCCAGCGGCAGGCGGAACGTCTTCTGGCGGCGGCCGACGGGAACTCTTGTGCCGGGACGAGTCCATCCGCCCCCTCAGGACCGTTCAGCCAGCAGCAATCGGATCCAGATCAGCGTTCAATGACACAACTGCTCGACACGGTGGGCGCCTACATGATGCCCTGGCACGATCCTCGAAACGACAGCACCCCCTATACCGCAGACTGCGTCAGATTCATCCGACACACGTGGGCGGCCAGCATATTGCGTCTGGCCTGGCATGGCCACGGTCCGCTGTCCGACCAGTTGTCCTCCTGGCTGATGACCGTCGGCACGGACCAGGACCTGGTGAACTGCGCAGGGCGCGCGCTGAGCATCAGGCTGCCCCTCATGACAAGCCGCGACCGCCGCCGTCTCATCCGCTCGTGGGTCCTGGCCGAGAGCAACGCGATGCGAGCGGTCGGTGCGGCGGCACTGCGTGCCGCTCTTTCCGATCCCGCGCTTGACGACGAAATTCTGCGGATTCTGTACGGGTGGGCGGTCGACCAGAACTGGCGGGTGCGTCGCACGATCGCGCTCGCCTGCGGTGACTGCGGTCGAACGGCACCCGTCGGCCCGGCTCTGAGCCTGATCCGGCAACTGGCCGCCACCTCGGTCGCGGCCCCCGATCGACGGGTGGAAAGGGCCCTCGAGTCGGCTCTACTCGAACAGTTCCGCAACGGCGACCGACGGAAGGTGCTCGAATGCCTGCTCGACTGGTTGACGGCGGACTTTCCGCCGGCCGACTGGACGACACGCCGACTCTCATTGCTGATCAGGGCCGAGATCTCCTGGTTCAGCGAACAGGCAGCCCGGGACACCGAGCTCTTCGACCTGCTCGTCGTGCTGCTGCGGCAGGCCGTCTCGGCCGCCGAGGACGTCGATGCGCTGACCGGGGCGCTGCTGCTGTGGTGCCGCACCGCGAGTTGGGATCCGGAATGCGCCGAGGCGATCGGCATGCTTCTGTTCATCCTGTCCCGAGATCAGCACGCCGCCGTCCGCGAACTGGCCACCGCGGTCATTCGCAATAGTGGCCGACCCGTCGGAGAGAAGTAGTCCTCTCCGCCACGAGCCGGCCTCCGCGCTTCCACACCCGAGAACCGAGGAGCACACATGGGGATAGTGCGCTGGAACTCTCTTTTCGACGTCATCGACGAACAGATCACCGGGCTTTCCGTCACCGAGCAGGCCGGGCTTTCCGTGCCTTTCCGGGCCGGCTTCGTCCACATGTCACCGCAGGAAGCCCGGGACGCTGTGTACGGCCCCCGTCAGGACAGGGAGCTGCGCACGGCCATCTGGCAGCACGTCATACGGGCCGCCCGGCCACAGAGTTCTCAGGACGCGCCGTGGCGTCTGCTGATGATCTGACTCGCGCTGCCGGGGATGCGTCGCACCGTGTACCGGATCTCCATGCGGTTCGGTGTGGACCGCAGGGATCTGGAGGCGACGTTGGTGACCGGGCTACTCGAGGCTCTGGAAACCGTCTGCCCCGACGAGCCCGACATCGGCGGTGCGCTCATCAAGGCGGCGGTCGGCAAGGCGTGGAAACTGGCGCGCCAATCGGCGCGTGTGACGCACGTGGCGGACATCGCGTCGGTGGCAGCCGCGCACCAGGGCACCGAGCATCCGTCCTGCGGACCGGTGGAAAGCGAATGGGCGGTGGAGGTAACTCCGCTGAACCGTCGTCGCGGCCTTTCCGCTCCGCTTCGTTTCACCGCCTGCCCGCACCAGGTCGAACGCAAGCGGCTCGGAATGCTGGCCGAACGATTCGGCCTGCACGACATTGTCTACCGCGCCCGGCGCCCCAGAGGGGCACCCGTCGGCACCTTGTCCCTCCGTCCGCTGAGGAGCAGGCCGTGAGTCGGCACCGCAGGACGCCGCTGACCTTCGCCGAGGCGTTCGATCTTCCGCTGAGCATCGATCTCCGTACGGCGGCCCGGGCCTTCGGCATATGCCCGGCCACCGCGTACAAACTCATCCGTCTCGGCCGCTTCCCATGCACCGTGCTGCGACTCGGCCGCCAGTACCGCGTGCCGACCGCGTCGATGCTGCACGCGCTTGGCATCGAGGAACGACCGATCTACGCCGACGGCACCGGCGATGCCGACCAGTGCGTCACTCCGCAGTGCGAGTGTCTCTGACCAGCGATTCTCCTGGAGAGGAGGGTGTCATGACCACGGAACCGGAAGCCACCACCGCAGCGCCGCCGCCGCGCATGCCCACATGCTTCGTCATCGGCCCCATCGGCGACAGATTCGCACCGGCCGGCAGCCCGGAGTCGGAGATATACGAGAACTCCCTGCAGGTGTACGAACACATCATCGAGGCCGCATGCCGAAGATTCGAGATCGAGCCCGTCCGAGCGGACGGCATCGCCGTCGCCGGCGAGATCACCGAGCAGATCTTCCGTCACGTCCTCGAAGACGACATCGTCATCGCGGACGTGGGCGGCGGCAACGCCAACGTCATGTACGAACTCGGTCTCCGCCATGCGACCGGCAAGCTCACGATCCAGATCGGAGAGTACGGCCAGCTCCCCTTCGACATCTCCTCGATCAGGACCATCCGCTTCTCCCGTTCCGACCATGGCCTCATCGAGGCTCGCAAGGAGCTCGAACGCGCTCTGGAGGCGGGCCTGCTGAACGGATACGAACCGCCTCTTCCCGCCAAGATCCTGCTGGGGCTCAGCACGAAGAGTGAAGAACCCCCGCCAGAGCCGTCGGCGCAGGACGAAGATGGCCCCGGCATCATGGACAACATCTTCCAGGCCGAGCAGGAACTGGCAGCCATCGAGGCCGACACGCAGAAAATCGCCTCGGCGATAGAAGCGATCACCGCGATCACAGATGCGGCGAGCGCGGACCTGGAACGAGTCTCCCAGCCCGGGACGCCGGTACAGACCCGTATGGCCATCCTGGCGAAATACGGCGAGTCGCTCAACGGGCCGTCGGAAGAGCTGGCCGATGCGGCAGAGCAGTTCGCCGAGCGCATGGAGGCCGTCAACGCCGGCATCACAGGTGCGCTCGATCTCATCGCACTCGTCCCCCACGACCGGCGGGACGAAGAGGCCGCAGAGTTCCTCGAGATGCTCATCGAGCTCTCCGAGTCCGCCCGAGAGCACATGGAGGCGCTCAACCTGTTCAGTGCGGTCGCCAAGGGCATGGGCGGCATGAGCCGTCAACTCCGCGGCCCCGGAAAGAACATGGTTTCCGCGATCCGGCATGTGGCCAAGGCCGTGGCCGTGATGCACGAGTGGGAGCAGGCCGCACGCGCCCTGCAGGAGCGCCGCACCGGCCCCGTGTCCTCGGTGTGAATCTGTAGGCCAGGCGGGGTACCGATGCACGGCACCCCGCCTGGCGTACCGAGAGGTCACGAGGTCGTCGCCTCCCTGCCGCAGGGTCTCCGGGCACGGACCGCCAGGCCGCTAGCCTGGAGGCGTGAGAGAGATCGTCGACCTGGCCGAACGGTTGCGCGGGTTCGCGGCCGAGCGCAAGTGGGAGCAGTTCCACACGCCCAAGAACCTGGCGATGGCCCTGTCGGGCGAGGTCGGTGAGCTGGTCGCCGAGTTCCAGTGGCTGACGCCGGAGGAATCTCGGGCGATCATGGGCGACGCCGAGGCAGCCGAGCGGGTGCGGGCCGAGTTGGGTGACGTTTACATCTACCTGACGCGACTGGCCGACGTGCTCGGCGTGGACCTGGTGCAAGCGGCGCACGAAAAGCTCGACGAGAGCGAGCGTCGCTACGATCCCGCTACCTACCGGGGATCGGCCCGCAAGGCTCCGCCGCTCGACCGGTCCTGAATGTCGGCGGCCGCCGCTAGCCTTCTGCCCTAAGAGTTCGCGGCCCGACGGGCTTCCGCCGACCGGCTCCACCGGTTGGCGGACATGCCCCCATACCGCACGAGGTCTTCGTGCTGCCTGGGGGTAAGTCCGTTGACGGCCTTCCGCCGTACTGCCAAAGCGCTGCTGTCTGTGGTCGAGGGCAAGCTGAGCGAGAGGCTCGACGAGTACCTGCGGATGAGCGCTGCCGTCTCCGTCTCCGCTTCGGAACGGCGCTCCTGGGACCGCAGCCTTCCCGTCCTCGCCCAGGACCTGGTGGAAGCCGGTCTGGACGAGGTCGAGATGCTCATCGAGTACCAGCTTCCCTTGACCAGCAAGCGGGCCGACGTGGTGCTCGCCGGGGTCGACCGGCGGACCGGCGACGACGCGTACGTCGTCGTCGAGCTCAAGCAGTGGAGCCACGCGCGGGTGTGGGGCAACGACGAGAACAAGGTGCTGGTGGAGCACAAGCCGGGCGACCCCCAACTGCACCCGTCACTGCAGGCGCAGGGCTACTGCGACTACCTCCTCGACTTCCTGCCCGGCCTGGCCGACCGCTCCGACGCCGTGCACGCGGTCGCCTACCTTCACAACGCGGCGCGCAACGACGTCCTCGACCTGTACGACAGGGTGCACGACAACCGCACACGGCTGTTCACGCAGACGACGCGCGGCGCGTTCATCGACTACCTGCGCGACCGTTTCGCGCCGAAGCCGGGGGCGGGCGCGGCCGACCGGCTGCTGTCCAGCCGGGCGGCGCCCTCCAAACAGCTGCTCGCACACGCCGCCACGGAGATCAGGAACCGGGACGCGTACGTCCTGCTGGCCGAGCAGCGCCTGGCGTACGAGATGGTGCTGCACAAGGTCGACAAGGCCCGCAAGGGCGACTCCAAGACCGTCGTGGTCATCACCGGCGGCCCCGGCAGCGGCAAGAGCGTCATCGCGGTGACGCTCCTGGGGGAACTCGCGCGACGTGGATACAAGGTCTTGCACGCCACGGGATCGCGCTCGTTCACGCAGACGATGCGCCGTCACGTCGCCAGGGGCGACAAGCGTATGCAGGACATGTTCAAGTACTTCAACAACTTCGGGAGCGCCGAGAAGAACGGTCTGGACGTCCTCATCTGCGACGAGGCGCACCGGATCCGGGAGGTCTCCCACACCCGATTCACGCCGGCCGCCCAGCGCACCGGCCGACCGCAGGTCGACGAGCTGATCGACGCCGCCCGGGTGCCGGTCTTCCTGCTCGACGAGCACCAGACCGTGCGCCCGGGAGAGATGGGCTCCCTCCGACAGATCCGCGAGCACGCCGAGCGCAAGGGGCTCGCCGTCCAGCACATCTCCCTCGACGAGCAATTCCGCTGCGGCGGCAGCCGCAAGTACGAGGAGTGGGTCCTGAAACTGCTCGGACTCGACGGCGGCACACCGGAGCCCTGGGAGGGCGACGAGAACTTCACCGTGACCATGGCCGACTCTCCGCACGAGATGGAGGCCATGCTGCGCAACCGTCTGGAGGACGACCGGTCGGCTCGGATGACCGCCGGGTTCTGCTGGCCCTGGAGTGATCCGCGCAATGGAGCGCTGGTGCCGGACGTGGTCATCGGCGACTGGGCCCGGCCCTGGAACGTCAAGGGCGACCGTGCGGTCGGCTCGGCCCCGCCGAGCCCGCTGTGGGCATCGCAAGACGGCGGCTTCGAGCAGGTCGGCTGCGTGTACACCGCCCAGGGGTTCGAGTATGACTGGAACGGCGTGATCTTCGGCCCGGACCTGGTGTACCGCGACGGCCGCCTGGTCACCGTGCGCTCCGCGAGCCGGGACCCCGCCCTGCGGAAGCGCGACGTGAGCGACGCACAGGCCGACAAGCTGATCCGCAACACCTACAAGGTGCTGCTCACACGAGGAATGGTCGGCACCGTCCTCTATTCGGTGGACAGGGAGACCCAAGAGTTCCTCGCCCGTCTCGTCGGGTGAGGAACGACGCGAACGCCGACGGCTCCATGTAACGCAGCGATCAACTCCCGATCTTCGTACTGCTGACCCGGGGCCTCGACGGCGTGGACCTCTATGCCGTCGATCCCGAGACCCAGGCGTTCCTGGACAGGCTCATCAACTCGACGAAACGAACCTGACGGGTTCGCCGAGGGCGGCGAGGGCGCCGTCGAGATCGGCCAGGCGGGCGGCCAGGGTGGCGGTGGCAAGGTGTTCGGAGAGGGCTTCGGTGAACTTCAGGCCGCGCAGGGCCCGTTCGTCGACGTCTGGAAGGCACAGGCGGTCGGCGGCGTCGGCAGTGCCGGCGCGCCACATGTCGCGGGTGAGATCGCTGCGCAGGCGGATGTAGGCGTCCTGGAAGCGCTGTTTCTCGTCGGTGAGGCCGGAGAGGGTGGCGGCCAGGACGGCGTTGGCGCGGTGGCCCGCCCAGGTCCACCAGCGGACGTCGTCGCCGGTCCGCACGATGACGGTGCCGCCCGGGTGCACCGTGCCGACGTTCTGGTCACGGGCCCGCGCCAGGTACCGCACCGCGCGGTCGGTGAGCCTGACGTCGGGGTCGGCGCCTAGGAGCACCTCGCGGCAGGCGCGGGCCAGCGCGAAACTCGTGCCCGCGAGCGCGGTGCCGGTCCAGCGGGCCTTGCCTCCTCCGTCGGCGGGTTCGACGAAGCAGCGGCGGCGTTTCCAGTCGATCCAGGTCACCCGCCAGCTGCGGCCGCCGAGCAGCAGCAGGCGGGGCCCTTGGACCTCCTCGGTGAGCAGCATGGGATCGGTCTTGCCGATCTCCTGCCGACCTGACAGCACGGTGAACTCCGGCGGCGCCGTGAACACCGCCGTCAGGTCCATGAAGTGGCGGCGGCCGAACGCGGCCTCCGCGGCGGGTCCGATGAACAGCAGCTCGCCGTCCCGGTCCACGAATCCCCGCTCGACCAGGTGCCGCATGATGGGCTCGGCGCCGCGGTCGAAGGGGCTGAGCCCGTTCCACTGCTCGCTCCACAACCGGCTGCCGATCTTGTGCTGCTGGAGGCAGAGGGCGAGAAACTGCTGGGCGACGATGTGGCGCGGTTCGGGCGGCGGCGATACCGGTTCCACATAGCCGCGCCCCCACAGCAGCAGGAGCCCGGCGGCGGTGACCAGTGAGTCCGGATCGAGGGTCAGGAAGAGGCAGTTGCGGGTCGTGCCCCTCCGTCGCCCCGTGCGGCCGAGCCGTTGCAGGAACGCGGCCACCGTGGACGGTGCGTTGATCTGGATGACCCGGTCCAGGTCGCCCACGTCGATGCCGAGTTCCAGCGTGCTGGTGGAGACGATGACGCAGTCACGGGCCTGGGCGAACGCCTCCTCGGCCCGTCGCCGTTCGTCCAGGGACAGGGACGCGTGGGACAGGAACGTGGTGACGCCGCGGGCGCGCAGGGCAGCGCCCAGTTCCTCGACCAGTTGCCTGGAGTCGCAGAACACCAGGCGTTTCTCCCCCCGGTGCAGTGCGGCGATCACCTTGGCGGCGTTCGCGACCGACCCCACGTAGTCCAGTTCGATGTCGCCTTCGGGAGGGCCCGTCACAGCGGCGACGTCCGGTGCCACCACCTGCGCGGGTCGCCGTCCCCGGCCGGAGCCCTGCAGCCAGTGCAGGAGTTCCGCGGGATTGCCGACGGTGGCGGACAGGCCGATCCGCTGGATCGGGCGCCCGGCCAGCCGGGTCAGGCGTTCCAGGACGGCCAGCAGGTGCCATCCGCGGTCGTCCCCGGCGAAGGCGTGCACCTCGTCGACGACGATAGCGCGGAGCCCGGCGAAGAAACGGGCATGGTCGACCTTGGTGCTGACCAGCATCGACTCCAGCGACTCGGGTGTGGTGAGCAGCAGGTCGGGCTGGTCGCGGAGGATGCGCTGCCGGGCGGACCGGTTCACGTCACCGTGCCAGAGTGCGACGCGGCGCCCCACCCATGCGGCGTAGGTCTCCAGGCGCGGCAGGAGGTTGTTCAGCAGCGCCTTCAGCGGGCACACGTACAGGACCGACAGGCCGGTCCACCCGTGTTGCTCCATCGCCGACAGCAGGGGGAACGCGGCCGCTTCGGTCTTGCCGCCGGCGGTCGGGGCGAGCAGTATCGCGTCCGCACCGTCCAGCACCGGATCGACTGCCGCACGTTGCAGTGGACGCAGCGACCGCCAGCCCAGGGTGTTGACGATGTGATGCACCAGGACGGGCGACAGCCGGTCCAGCCCCCTCACGGAATCTCCAGGTCGACGTCGTCGGCGGAGCCGGCGGCCGCGTTGCGCTCGGTCTCGTTGAGTTCGCCGGCGGAGATGGTGACAGCGTGGTCGCGGCGCGAGTCGGTGGTGAAGTCAACGAACCGCCATCGGGCGGGCCGAAGCAGTCGCCGGACGCCCGGCTGTGCGTCGGAGAACGCTGAGGCGCCGCTGACTGGCAGGAACAGCCCGGCCCGCCGGCCGCCGTCGAGAAATCGCCGCGGCACTCTCAGCCTCACCCCCGCAGCCCGGCGCACCGACGCCGACCGCCCGACCAGTGCCTCCGTCGAGGCGATGTTCCCGGCGGCGCGAGCGTGCTGGTAGGTGCACAAGGCGGCGGCGAACGCCGGAGTGGTGCTGCGCCGCGGCGCGTCGATCGCCCGTCTGCGGCGGGCGGCGCTGATCATTGCGATGCCCCCCGTGATTCGGTCATGTCTACGTCACCCCTGCACTGGGCAACTCATACTGATCGGCCAGAACTCGGTGCCGAGTCTGACCGTACGGCCTGAGCCGCCCAGTTCAAGAACCGGACGCTCCTGGGCGTCGAGCACCTGATGCGGCTGATGACGAACATCTCCGCGCTGCGGGGCGCGGCCGTCCGCAGAGTCGGCTGCCGCGCGCACCACGACGGCTCCTCGCACGACGCCGCTCCCATCACCGGAAGGCATGGTGCCCGGAGGCATCTTGACGGCAAGCGTGGCCAGAAGCGGATGCCTTCGGGGAATTCGCCTGACGGGTTGTCAGTCGCGAGGTAAATTCCTTCGGCGTCGCGGCGGGGTCACAGGGGCGGAGGGATACGGGGGTGGCGGACGGACACACGGGGCCCGGTCCGGTCGAGGAGTTCCTGCGGGCGGTCGACGCCGAGATCACCGCCGTCCTGCACGACGCCAGGAGCGGGGCGGAGAAGGTGTCGTTGCGGGACGGACGGCTGACCGGGCGTACGGGGGACGAGCGCGAGTATCTGTTCTCCTGCGCCAGGTGGAACGAGGGGTTCGCAGTCAAGGACCTGCTGGTGAGGCCGACCGGTTCGCGCCGCCCCTGGGCGCAGGCCGAGGTGACGCGGCTCCCCGGCGGCAAGGTCCGCGTCGTCACCGAGGCCGATCTCGGTGAGCGCTGCGAGAGCGCGCAGCTCGTGGAGGACGAGACGGCGGGACTCCGGGCGCTGGCCGAACGGTTGCGGCAGGTGCAGGACGGAAAGGGGCCGGTCAATCCGACCGCGGCGGGATGGATGCTCGGGCAGGGCACGCCCCGCGTCGGGCACTGCATCGCCCCGGACCGGTACATCCGCCGCTACCGGGACCGGCGGCTCAACGAACGCCAGCGGCGCGCCGTCGAACAGGCGCTCGGCAGCGAGGTCACGTTCGTGTGGGGTCCTCCGGGCACCGGTAAGACCGACGTCGTCGCGTGCATCGTGGAGGGCTGTTACCGGCAGGGATTGCACACCCTGTTCCTGGCGCCCACGCACGTCGCGGTGGACCAGGCGCTGGAACGCATGTGCGATCTGCTGTCCGGCGAGCAGGACTTCGACTCGGGGCTGGTCCAGCGGGCCGGTGACATCGCGGTCCCCTCGCTGGCCGACAGGTACGGGGAGCAGATCGACCCCAAGCGCATCGCCGACCGGCTGGCCACGGCCCTGGAGACGCAGATCACGCAGGTGACGGCGCGGCTGGAGGAGACCCGCGCCGCCATCGCCGTCCACGAGGAGGCAGCCCGGCTGTCGGCGGAACTGGACGATCTGCAGGGACGGCTGCGGACCCTCGACGAGGTGATCGCCGACGCGGGACGCTGGATGCACACCACCTCCGGGCGGGCCCGGGACGTCGAACGCCGAATCGCGGAGATCGGCGTCCCTTCCGGCCTGTTCGCCCAGCGCAAGCAGGCCAAGCTGGACGCACTGCACCACGAGCTGGCCCGCCACCGGCAGGCGTACCAGAACGCACGGCGCCGACACGGCGACGCGCAGGCGGACCGCGCGCGGTGCGCGGCCGACCTCGCCTCGCTCGAATCCGCGCTCGCACCGCTGCTCACCCGTGCGCGCGGCCTGGCGCCCGTCGAGCGGCTGCGGCGGGAGGCCGAACGGCTGGACAAGCGGCTGGACGAACTGGACAAGGAACGCCGCCGGATCGAGGAGGCGGTGCGGAACCGCTGCCGGGTGATGGGCACGACGGTCTCCAAGGCGGTCCAGTCCCGATCGCTGATGGGCACCGTGGACGTCGTCGTGATCGACGAGGCGGGCATGGTGGACCTGCCGTCGGTGTGGTGCGCCGCGGGCCTCGCGGCGCGGCGCGTCGTCGTCGCGGGCGACTTCCGGCAGCTGCCCGCGGTGACCCACGGCTCGTCCCATCGCCTGGCCAGCGAAGCCGACCACGGGCATTCGCGGCTGTGGATGGACCGCGACGCCTTCCACGCCGCCGGTCTGGTAGACGCGCGCGGCGGTGCCGTCCAGTCCGATCCCCGGATGGTGGCGCTGAACGAGCAGTACCGGATGCGCCCCGCGATCTGCGCCGTGGTCAACGAGGTCGCCTACCCCGACGCCCCGCTGCGCACCGGCCGCCCGGACACCTGCGGGCTGCCCGCCTCACCGCTGCTCGACAGTCCGCTCGTGCTCATCGACACCTCCAGCCGCGTGCTGAAGGGCACGGGAAGCCAGGCGCATCTATCCAACCCCGTGCACGAGGCGGTGATCCACGAACTGATCCGGGGGCTGCAGTACGACTCGGTCCTGCCGCCCCGCGGCTGGCGTGATCTGCCGGCGGGGAAACGGCCGACGGATCTGCTCGCGGTCATCGCCCCGTACAAGAACCAGAAGAGGATCCTCGACACCAGCCTCAAACACCGGTTCGGTGAGGCGTACGACGGCCTGGTGGACACCGTCCACCGCTTCCAGGGCAGCCAGCGCCCCCTCGTCGTGATCGACACCGTGGCCGGCGCGGGCCGCCAACTCGGCTACTTCTACCAGGACGTCGGGCTTTCGTCGCGGACCTGCCGCCTGCTGAACGTGGCGCTGAGCCGGGCGCAGGACCACCTGGTCGTCGTCGCCAACGTGGCCTTCCTGCGCCGGGAACTGCGCGCGGACAGCGAGGCGGCCCGGATGCTCGACCACTTGGAGCGGCACGCGCAGCGGCTGCCCGTAGAGGATCTGGTTCCCGTCCGCTCCGCCGCCGACCTCGGCGAACTGGACGAGGAGGAACTGGCCCGGCCCGCCTTCTTTCCCGCCGACGAGGTCGCGCGCGCCGTCGAGTGGGACATCGCCCGTGCCCGCAGCAGCATCGACATCTTCTGCGCCTTCCTGTCGCCGGGGCCGGTACGGCACTGGTTGCGGCGGCTGGCCCCCGGATCACCGCGGGGATCCGCGTCACCGTCCACACCCGGCCCTATGCCGCCAATTCGGCCCAAGCGCCGCTCGTGGAACGGCTCAAGGAGGCCGGATGCCAGGTGCTGACCCGCGAGCGCATGCACGAGAAGGTGCTGATCATCGATGACACCGTCCTCTGGCACGGGTCGCTGAACCTGCTCGCTCACACCGGATCGACGGACCTGATGATGCGCATCACCGACCCGACCGCCTGCCAACGGGTCCGACTGATCGTGGACCGGGCCCGCATGGAGCGTCCGGCCCGTAGAGCTCCCACCGCAACCTCCTCCCGCGGCGTCTCCCCTGGGGACGTGGTGAACGGCCGCCTGTATCTGGCGGTGCCCTATGCCGAGAAGGACGAGGCCAAACGCCTCGTGAACGCGCGCTGGGACGGCGCCCTGAAGCTTTGGCACGTTGACGCGAACGTACCGAGGGAAGCTGTCCGCCACTGGCTGCCCGACGGCGGGTGAGACCACCGGCTCCTGTGGCCGGCGACATGGCTGCTGTGGGCGGTGCTGGCCGTGCGTGGCTGATCGCGTGGACGGCGCACGTACCGGAACGGGGGTCGCAGATCCGTAGTCGGATGCCCGTGCCTGCGGCACCTTCCTGGAACGCTCGGGCCTGCGCAGGTATGAAGCGCGGCTCACTGCCCATACACGTATCCGGATGCGTGAGCGCGGGCCGGGTCGTGTGGAAGGGCACAGACGGGAAGGGCCGTCAAAGGCGGCGCGGCGCACGCCCCATCCTGAATGCCTGCAGTGCGTTCTGCGCGGCTCAGGTCTTCTGGGCAACTCTCGGGCCAGCTGACAGCGCGGAGCCATCAAGGGGCGCGGACGGCGGGATGCATGGACGGGGGTGCGGGGAGGGGAGGCAACTGGCATGCCGACGAGGAGCAGCGAACGCGCGCGTCCGCGCAGCGTCGTCGGCGGGGTCGATGCATGGCGTACACCGCCCTGCACCACCGTGGGTGCTCCGGTTAGAGCCTCCGTACTTGCAGGCGCCGTGACGGCCTGCGGGTGTACGTGATCGTGCCGGCAGACCGCCTCCGCGGGGAGGGTTCTCTGCCGGTCGCGGCGTGAGAACCCGGCGATGGCTTGAATGTGTCACGAAGGGGTTACTCTTGGCTGCACCACAAAAGCCCCCTAATCGGACAGTCGATAATGGGGGGCTGCGTCGGCGGCCGTGCTGCCGGGAGCGGGGACGAGCGAGAGATGGGAGGGTCGGGTAGTGCCTGACCAGCGACGCGAACAGTGGACCAGCCGTGGAGGCTTCCTGTTCGCGGCGATCGGATCGGCGATCGGACTGGGGAACATCTGGCGGTTCCCCTACGTCGCCTACGACAACGGCGGCGGGGCGTTCCTCATCCCCTACCTGGTGGCGCTGCTCACCGCCGGGATCCCGCTGCTCATCCTGGAGTACTCGATCGGGCACCGGTTCCGCGGGGCGCCGCCCGCGGCGTTCCGGCGGCTGTCACGGCCCACCGAGGCGATCGGGTGGTGGCAGGTCGCGATCTGCTTCGTGGTGGCGGTGTACTACGCCGTCATCATGGCGTGGGCGGTGCGGTACGTCGGCTTCTCCTTCGGGGAGCAGTGGGGGGACGACCCCGAGAAGTTCTTGAGCGCCAAGTTCCTGCAGGTGGCGGACGCTCCCGGCGGCATCTCCTCGTACATCGCGGGGGTGGCCTGGCCGCTGATCGCCATATGGGTCGTCACCCTGGGGGTACTGGCGCTCGGCATCGCGGGCGGCATCGAACGGGCCAACAAGATCTTCATTCCGCTGCTGGTGGTGCTGTTCGGCATCCTGGTGGTGCGGGCCCTGTTCCTGGACGGCGCCGCCACCGGCCTGGACGCGCTGTTCTCCCCCGACTGGTCGAAGATCACCGAGGGCGGCGTGTGGGTCGCGGCCTACGGGCAGATCTTCTTCTCGCTGTCGGTCGGCTTCGGCATCATGATCACCTACGCGTCGTACCTGCCCCGGCGGTCCGACCTGAGCGGGTCGGCGCTGGTGGCGGGGTTCGCCAACAGCTCGTTCGAGCTGCTGGCGGGCATCGGCGTGTTCGCCGCGCTGGGCTTCATGGCGTCCGCCAGCGGCGTGCCGGTCGGCGAGGTCGCCGCGTCCGGGATCGGGCTCGCCTTCATCGCCTTCCCGAAGATCATCTCGTCCATGCCGGGCGGCGACGTGTTCGGGGTGCTGTTCTTCGGCTCCCTGGTGATCGCCGGGATGACCTCGCTGATCAGCATCGTGCAGGTCGTGGTGTCGGCCGTGCAGGACCGCTTCGGCCTGGGCCGCCTCACCTCGGTGCTCGGCGTCGGCGGCGCGGTGGCGGTCGTGTCGATCGCGCTGTTCCCCACCGACCAGGGCCTGTACCTGCTGGACGTGGTGGACCACTTCATCAACCAGTACGGCATCGTGCTGGCCTCCCTGGTGGTGCTGATCGTGGTGGCCTGGGTGCTGCGCCGCCTGCCCGCCATGCAGGAGCACGTCAACACGGCCTCGGCGGTCCGCGTGGGGACGTGGTGGCGGATCTGCCTGGGGGTGGTCACCCCGCTGATGCTGGGCTGGATGATGTGGGACAGCCTGCGCGGTGAGTTCGCCGAGAACTACGAGGGCTACCCGACCTGGTTCCTGAACGCCGCCGGCTGGGGCGTGGCGGGCGCCGTGATCGTCGTCGCAGTCGTCCTGGCGCTGCTGCTGCGGCGCCGCGCCGTCACTGACGAGGCCGACCCGGCGCTCACACCCGGTGCCGCTGAGAAGGGAGCGCGCTGATGTCCACCGGCGCCATCATCATGATGATCGTCGCCATCGTCATCGTGTGGGGCGGCCTGGCCGCGGCCCTCCTGCGGATCCGCACCCACACCGGCCACTCCGACAGCTGACGCGCACGCCCCTGCTCGCCGTCCGGCCGCGCTGGTCACCCCGGCCGGACGGCGAGCACGCCCGCGCCGTTCCCCGGCCGCCGGGCCGGTGGTCCCTCCGACCGCGTACCGCCGCAAGCCGACAGCAGACCTCCCGGTCGGCCGGCTGAAACACTCACGCGGTCAACCCCTGCAGGCCCTGACGGCCATCTCACCGACCCGCCACGAGGGCCGCCCTCTCCCCTCGACCGAACGACGACCACGATCCCCCCGACGACCGCCCGCCCCCGCGCTCCGACCACACCCGGGCCAGCAAGCCGAAACACTCCGCCGCTCATCCCCCTGCATGCCCTGACAGTCGTCTCGCCGTCACCCTCACCGCTGAGACTGGGCGGCGATCACGCCCGCTGACCTGCACGGACTCGTACACCACCTCCGTGGACGCAACCCTCTCTTGCGTCCGCGCTCTCCTACGACAGCGTTTGCCCCCTCCCCTCTACGAGCCGACCGTGGCCACCTGGCTCAGCACCCGAGAAATTGCGGCACCCCAGTCGCACTGCACCCGTTGACGGCTGTCTCTCCGCGGGACAGCACACGCCGTCATGCCCCCAACCAGACCCCGCCTCAACCGCTCCGGCTCCGGAAAGCGCGCCCTCTCTGGGAGCTGCAACGGCTCCACGGCGGAGTCAGTTCTCGATGTCGGTGTAGCCGCAGCCGGGCACACGCCCGCTGCGGCATCAGCGCGCCGACGCGCCGCCACGGCAGGCCCACGCAACGACACGTCACGCTCAACACAGGCGACGGAGCCGGGCAAGTGCCGAACCCGGCAGCAGTGACGGCGCGCCCAGACACGACACCGCCAGCACGCCTACCGGAATCGACAGACGCAAGACCACATCACCGAACAGCACCGCCGCACCGCCCACCGGCACGGTGATGCTTGATCGGGCTGTCCAGTGCCCTCGGCAGCCCTACGGCGCCGATGGAAGCAAGGCACAAAGCAGCCGCTGGGGCAGCAGCTCCCCCCTGCCGACATCGCCAAAAACATCATCTGAATCACAGCTATCGCCTGAAACAGCAGCACAGATCAACCCCGTCGGACCAACACCCGCGGCAGGCCCCATGCGACGGCACTCGGAAGGGCAATGCAGACGACGGAGCCGGGCAAGTGCCGAACCCGGCAGCAGTGACGGCGCCCTCAGACGCGACGGCATCGACATGTCCATCGGAATCGGCGGGCGGGAGACGAGGGAGCGGGTGCGGCGGCCTGGCCGACGGTGGCCGGTGGCGGCACACGTTATGGCGGGCGGCCATGGCAGTGGCGGTCTTGCGCCGTGGGCTTTGATGTATCGCGGGGTGAGTTTGTCCCGGTAAGTGGCTTTTGCGGCGGGCGTTCATCGTGGGCGAAACCTGGAGTGTGAGCAATCGTCAACGCTGTGTAGTCGCATTGACTACGATCGTCAGCCGGAGATGTCCGCGGCGATCCCCCCGGGGCGGAGAATGAAGCACCTTCTGCCAGATCTCAGGCGCGTCGGCCGGGTTCGGAGAGCGGCCGCGCGGTGCGCGTACGGGCTGCTGGGCGGCGCGGCCATCGCGGGCGTCCTCTCGCTCGCCGCGCCCGGGGCGGCGAGCGCCACGGCCACACCCGAGCCCGACAGGCGCAACGCCCGGTCCGCGCCGTGCCGGCAGGCCCCGTACTTCGACTGGTACACCGCTCGGCTGTGCAAGGACATGTGGGAGGCGATGCGGCGGCGAGCATGGGCGGACAGGCCCCGTCCGAACCGGGCTCCCTCTCGGCGGGCCAAGCAGGAGAGGCGGGAGCGGGCACCCAAGGCGCAACCCCCTCCCACGGCCGCGTCGCCTCGTCCCCCCAAGCCGTCTCCGTCCCGGGTCAGTCCTTCCCCGTCGGTGTCCAAGACCGCGGCGCCGAGCGCCACCTCGGCACCGCCCTCCGCGCGGCCGTCTCCTCGGGCCCAGGTCGACGAGCAGCAAGGCGGCGCCCGATCGCTGCAACCGCTGCTGCTGCTCGGGCTGCTCCTGCCCGCCATGGCGGCCATCGGGTATCCGCTGCGCCATCGCATTCTCGCGGCGGCCGCAGCGGCGCTGCCCGCGGGTTCCCCGCCCGTCGAGGAGGAGGCCGCCGTCGCCTTCAGCTACCGCCCGGCCATCGATCCGTTCACGCTCCCGGTGCTCTGCCTGACGGGCAGGGGCGCCGCCGCGAGCGCGCGGGTCATGGCGCTGGCCGCCCTGGAGGGGTACCCGGACAGCGCCCTGGTGGTGATCCCCCGCTCCGACGCCACCATGCTGTTCGGCCTGGGCGAAGACGACCTGCTCGACGATTCCTCGGACGGGCTGTTCATCCCGGGCAACCTCGACGCCGCACTGGCCTACCTGGAGACGGAACTGGCCATGCGCCGGGAGGCGACCGCCCCGCACACACGCCGTCTGCTGCTGGTGGCCGACTGCGAGAAGGAGGCCGACCGGATCTCCAGGCTCCTGGCGCGCCACCCCGGCGACGTGTCCGCCGTGCTGCTGGGCGACTGGCCCGGCGACCGGGTCGCGGTGGACGACGACGGGCGGATCGACGCGCCGTCCGGCGTGGCCGGGGCGCTCCCCGAACGCCTTCCCGCCATGTCCCGCACCGAGGCCCGCGACCGCCTGTACGCGGCCGTCCGGAGCGACGCCCCCAAGAAGCGGCGGCGCGGCTCGCGCCACTCGAAGCGGACCTGATCACACGGCCGCACCGGCCAGAGCCCCGGTGTGGCGACATGGCTGTGCACTTCGCGGATGGCGGGCATGTACAGGCTGTCGGTCGGTTCCCCCGGTCAGAAGGCTCGGATGTCGGCGCACGCCCCTACGGCTCGTGCAGTGCATCGTGCGCGTGAGGTCGGCTGCCGGGGTGCGGGTCACGCCGGGGTTTTCTCGGGTTGGATGGTGGCTCTCGCGGCGGCCAGGGCGCGGAGGGCGCGGCCGGCGTCGGCGATCTTGGGCGGGGCGGCGGCCGCGCCTTCGAGGTAGGCGGTGCACTGCCGCAGCCAGTCGCGGAGGGTGTTCTCGCAGCGGGCCTGGTTGCGGCGGGCCCTCAGCTGGGCCGCGCGGCGCCGCTCGTGGCGGACGCGCTCGGCGACCTCCTGGTCGGCGGACAGGGCGCGGACGTCGTCGATGGAGTAGCGGCCCAGCTGGTCGGTGCCGAGGCGGCGTTCGGCGGCGATGCGCTCGAAGACGTCCTTGGGCCAGTCGAGGATCGCGGCGGCGCCGCGGGCGTCGACGGTGTCCAGGAGCGGGCCCTTGCGGGCGGCGACGACGGCGGTGATGGTCCCGGGGGCGAGGGCGTCCAGGTCGCGCAGCAGGTAGACCGGGTTGCCCTGGTAGCGGCTGATGACGGACAGGTCGCCGCGGGCGACGAGGATCTCGATGTCGGCCCGGTCGACGTCGAGGCCGACCCGCAGGGCCAGCCGGGCCGCGGCCTTGGCGGCGCCGATCGGCGGCTGCTCGCCGAAGGCGGACAGGATCTGCGGCCTGCGGTCGGCGCAGCGGTCGGCCAGTTCGGCGGACCAGCGGCGTCCGTCGACGTCGGGCTCGGGGAGGAGGCCGTGCTCGCGGGCCAGGCGCAGCTGCCAGGCGGTGATGCCCAGCAGGGCGGCGAACTGGCGGAAGGCGTAGTGCGGGCGAGGGGTTTCGGGGGTCATGGGGGCTCCTTTCGTTGCCGTGAGTACATCGTTGGATCCGGAGGGTGCGAAGGAAAGTAGAACGCCGTTCTGTGGATAAGTTCTCGGGGTGATCGATGCCAGGGGTGGAGGCGTGATGCGAAGGCTGGGTCTGGGGCTGGCGGCGTTGGGACGGCCCGCGTACATCAACGTGGGGCGCGGTGACCAGCTGCCGGATGGGCGCGGTGTCGAGGAGATGCGCGCGGCCACGTGGGATGTGCTGGACGCCGCGTACGAGGCCGGGATCCGGTGGGTGGACGCCGCGCGGTCGTACGGGCGGGCCGAGGAGTTCCTCGGCGGGTGGCTCGACGCGCGGGGGCATGACGACGTCGTCGTGTCGAGCAAGTGGGGTTACGCCTACGTCGGCGGGTGGCGCATGGACGCCGACGTCCACGAGGTCAAGGAGCACAGCCTGGACCGCTACCGGGCCCAGTACGCCGAGACCCGCGGCCTTCTGGGGAGGCGGGTGAGCGTCTACCAGGTGCACTCGCTGACCCATGACAGCCCGTTGTTCGGCGACGCGGCCCTGCAGGCCGCGCTGGCGGAGGCGGCGGAGGAGGGCGTCAGGGTCGGGTTCTCCACGTCCGGGCCCCGCCAGGGGGAGACCGTGCGCCGGGCGATGGAGCTCGAGGTCGCGGGGCGGCGGCTGTTCGACGCGGTGCAGTCGACGTGGAATCTGCTGGAGCCGTCCGTGGGCGACGCGCTGCGGGAGGCCCACGAGGCCGGGGCTCACGTGCTGGTGAAGGAGGCCATGGCCAACGGCAGGCTCGCCGTGCGGCCCCCGGAGGCGGTGCGCGAGGTGGCGGCCCGGCACGGGGTGGGGCCGGACGCGGTCGCCCTTGCGGCGGTGCTGGCGCAGGAGTGGGCCGGGACCGTGCTGCTGGGGGCGGTGAGCCCGGCGCAGTTGAAGTCCAACCTGGCGGCCGTCACGGTGTCGCTCGGGGAGGAGGAGCTGGCGGAGGTCATGGGGTCGGCCGTGCCGCCGGAGCGGTACTGGGCCGAGCGTTCCGCGTTGCCGTGGGTGTGACGGCGGTCAGCGGGAGGACGCGCGGCGGGGCGTCTCGCCGGAGGAGACCTCCAGCACGCCCGTCTCGGTCACCAGGGCGCTGACGAGCTTCGCCGGGGTGACGTCGAACGCCGGGTTGTAGGCGCGGGCGCCTTCGGGGGCGGCGTGCGCGCCGTTCCAGGCGAGGATCTCCTCGGGGGCGCGTTCTTCGATGGGGATGTCGCCTCCCGAGGCCGTGTTCAGATCGACGGTGCTCCAGGGGGCGGCGACGACGAAGGGTATGCCCGCCTCGGCGCAGGCCAGGGCCACGCTCACGGTGCCGACCTTGTTGGCGGTGTCGCCGTTGGCGGCGATCCGGTCGGCGCCGACGACGGCGACGTCGACCAGCCCGCGCAGGATGGTGGCGGGTGCCGCGCCGTCGGCCTGGATCAGGTAGGGGATGCCCGCCTGATCCAGCTCCCAGGCGGTGAGGCGCGCGCCCTGCAGCAGGGGGCGTGTCTCGTCGGCGTAGACGACCTCGACGCGTGCGCGGGCGTGCAGTTCGCGGACGACTCCCAGGGCCGTGCCCCAGCCCGCGGTGGCGAGGGCGCCCGCGTTGCAGTGGGTGAGGATGCGCAGGGGGCGGTCGGGGGTCCGGGCGAGGATCCAGTCCGCGCCGTGCCGCCCTATGGCGCGGTTGCCGTGCACGTCCTCGTCCAGCAGGGCCTGCGCCTCGGCCACGACGGCGTCGAGCCCCTTGGGGACGAGGGGCAGGACCCTGTCCACGCCGGCGGCGAGGTTGACGGCGGTGGGGCGGGCGTTTCGGATGCGTCCGATGGCGGCGTCGCGGGCGGCGTCGTCCCAGTGCTCCCGTTCGGCCTGGCGGATGGCGATGGCGACGCCGAACGCGCCCGCCACTCCCAGGGCCGGGGCGCCGCGTACGGCCAGGTTCCGGATCGCGGCCACGAGGGTGTCGACGTCGCGGACGTCGAGGTGTTCCAGCCGGTGGGGCAGCACCGTCTGGTCGATCAGCCGCAGCCCCTGTCCCGTCCACTCCACGGCCCGCACGTCATGCGCCATGACCCGCAGCATACGAACTCCGGGGGCGGGGACGCGATGGCCGTCTTCCCGCATCCCTCGGGCGGTCGTACGCCCCCGCGCCGGAGTCGTCTTGCGCGAGTGATTGCAGGGCGGGGTTCCGACCGCGGGAGGGCCTGTGGCGCCGAGGGTTTCGCGTTGCGGGGCGGGCGGCGCGGGGATGCGGTGTGACCTGCGATAACTTGACACATATCGAACCTGTGTTCGACATTGGTGCCCCGTGATCCGGGGGTGCGTGATCGTAGGGCGGGAGGGACCGTGGCGGAGTCGGCGTCGGTGCGGCTCGGCGCCGTCGGGTCCCCGGCGGCCGGGGGCGCGCCGTCGCGGGAGGGGCTCCGGGCGGATCCGGGGGCTTCGTCGGTGGGGACCCTGCGGAGCGCCTTCGGGCGGCCGGAGGCGGCGCTGACGCACGCGGGGGTGCGGCCCGGGTCGGCGGTGTCAGCGGATACCGTGCCCGTGCTGCCCGGGTTGCGCGATGTCATTCCCGGCGGTGCCCTGCGGGCAGGGTCCGTCGTGGGTGTGGACGGATCCGCGTCGCTGGGTGTCGCGCTGGTCGCGGGGGTGTCCGGGCACGGGGGCGCCGAGGGGCGGGGCGGTTGGTGCGGCGTGGTCGGCATGCCTGACTTCGGTGTGCTGGCCGCCGCGGAGATGGGTGCGGAGCCCGAACGGCTGCTTCTGGTGGACGAGCCCGGTGAGCGGTGGCCGGATGTGGTGGCGGCGCTGGTCGAGGCGGTGGACCTGGTGCTGTTGCGTCCCCCGGCTCCCCCTGCGGGGGCGGCCGTGCGGCGGCTGTCGGCGCTGGTCCGCAAGCACGGGTGTGTGCTGGCGTTGTCGGGTCCCTACGAGCGCCAGTGGCCGGGGGTGCAATTGCGGTTGCGCGTGGCCGAGGCGGAGTGGGAAGGCGTGGGTGACGGGCACGGCCTGCTGAGCGCGCGTCTCGCCCGGGTGGTGGCCGACGGGCGCGGGGGCGGGCGCAGCGCCTGGGTGTGGCTGCCCGGACCGGACGGGACGGTCACCGCTGCGACGGCCGTGCGGCCCGCCCTGGAGGTCGCGGGATGAGCCGGGTGCTGGCGGTGTGGTGTCCGGACTGGCCGGTCACCGCGGTGGGGATCGACGCCGCGACGCCGGGGGCCGTGGTGGCGGAGGGCCGGGTGGCGGCGTGCAGTTCCGCCGCGCGGGCCGCGGGCGTGCGGCGCGGGCAGCGGATCCGGGACGCGCAGCGGCGCTGCCCGGATCTCGTGGTGCGGGACCGCGACGGCGACGCCGAGGGGCGGCTGTTCGAGCGGGTGGTCGAGGCGGTCGCGGAGCTCGTGCCCAAGGTGGAGGTGGTGCGCCCGGGGCTGTGCGCCGTCCCGGCGCGCGGCGCCGCCCGCTTCTACGGCGGCGAGGAGTCGCTGCGGCTGCTGGTCCAGGACGCCGTGGTGGAGGCGGGGTTCGACTGCGGGGCGGGCATAGCGGACGGGTTGTTCGCCGCGGAGCTGGCCGCGCGTTCCGGCGGGGGCGGGGTCGTGGTGCCCGCGGGCGGGGCGGCGGCGTTCCTGGCGCCCTATCCGCTGTCGGTGCTGGACCGGCCGGAGCTGGCCGATCTCCTGCAGCGGCTGGGCGTCCGGACGCTGGGGGCGTTCGCGGCGCTGCCGTCCGGGCACGTGGCGGGGCGGTTCGGGGCGGACGGGGCGCTGGCGCACCGATTGGCGCGGGGCGAGGAGCCGCGGCCGGTGGCGCCGGCTCCGGCGACCGCCGACCTGTCGGTGCGGGAGGAGTTCGATCCGCCCGCCGCGCATGCCGAGCAGGTGGTGTTCGCGGCCAAGCGGCTGGCCGCCGAGCTGCACGAGGGGATGGCCGCGGGCGGGCTGACCTGCGTGCGGCTGGAGGTGACGGCCGGTTTCGCCGACGGCGGCGTCCTGCGCCGGCTGTGGCGGCACGACGGGGCGCTGTCGGCGTCGGCGGTGGCCGAGCGGGTCCGCTGGCAGCTGTCGGCGCGGCGGGCGCCTGAGGGGGCCGCGGACGCCGTGTGGGGCGGTGTGGCGTGGTTGGAGCTGGCTCCGGACCAGCTCGTCCCGGACGAGGGCCGGCAGGAGGCGCTGTGGGGCCGGTCCACGGTGACCGAGCGCATCGCGCGGGCGGTGGACCGGATCCAGGCGCTGCTCGGCCACCGCGGCGTCACCCGGCCGGTGGTGACCGGCGGCCGGGGCCCGGGCGAGCGGGTGGCGCGGGTGCCGGTCGGCGACCTGCCTCCGGCGGGGGTTCCGGACGGTCCGTGGCCGGGGCGGATCGAAGGCCCGGCTCCGGCGGTGGTTCCTCCGGCGCCGCGGTCCGCGGCGGTCACGGACGCCTCCGGGGAAACGGTGGGGGTGTCGGCGCGGTGTGCGGTGTCGGCGCCGCCCGCGCATGTGGCCGTGGCGGGCGGCAGGGCCGAGCGGGTGACGGCGTGGACGGGGCCGTGGCCGGTGTCCGAGTACTGGTGGGCCCCCGAGCGCGCGCGGCGCCGGGCCCGGTTCCAGGTCGTCACGGCGGAGGGGCATGCCTACCTGCTGGCTGTGGAAGGGGGGCGTTGGCATGTGGAGGCCGTGTACGAGTGAGCGGAGCGGACGGTATGGGCTGGAGTAATCCGCCGATTCCGTGGCGCGAGTTCGAGCGGCGGTTGTCGTGGGGGCGGCGGAAGCGGGCCGCGCGGGAGCGGGTGGAGCCGGTGCGGGCGGCGGCGAGGCCCGTGCGGCCTGCCGCCGTGCCGTGGGCGGAGCTGCACTGCCACTCGTCGTTCAGCTTCCTGGACGGGGCGAGCGACCCGGCCGCGCTGGTGGCGGAGGCGGCGCGGCTCGGGGTGGAGGCCATGGCGCTCACCGACCACGACGGGATGTACGGGGCGGTGCAGTTCGCGCAGGCGGCGTCCGAGGCGGGCATCGCGACGGTGTTCGGGGCCGAGCTGAGCCTGGGGCTGCCCGGGCCCCGGACGGGTGAGCCCGATCCGGCGGGCCGGCATCTGCTGGTGCTGGCGCGGGATCCGGAGGGGTACGCGCGGCTGTGTTCGTCCATCACCGCCGCGCAGCTGGCGGGCGGGGAGAAGGGGCGGCCCGTCTACGACGTGGGGGCGCTCGCCGACGCCCACGGCGGCCACTGGGCCGTGCTGACCGGGTGCCGCAAGGGGGCGGTGCCCGCCGCGCTGCGGGAGCGGGGTGCGGACGCCGCGGAGCGGGAGCTTCGCGGGCTGGTGGACATGTTCGGCCGCGGCAACGTGTTCGTGGAGCTGGTCGACCACGACCTTCCGGGCGACGATCCGCGCAACGACGCCCTGGCGGAGCTGGCGGCCCGCGTGGGCGTGGATGTGGTGGCGTCCAACAACGTGCATTTCGCGGCGCCCGGCCCGGACGCGCGGCTGGCGCAGGCCCTGGCCGCCGTGCGCGCGCGGCGCAGCCTGGACGACATGGCGGGGTGGCTGCCCGCCGCCGGCACCGCGCACCTGCGCGGCGGGGCGGAGATGGCGGTGCGGCTCGCGCGGTTCCCCGGGGTGCGGGAGCGCACCGTGGAACTGGCCCGGGAATGCGCGTTCGACTTCGCCGTCGTGGCGCCGCGCCTGCCGGACTGGCCCGTCCCCGACGGCCACACCGAGGCGAGCTGGCTGCGGCACCTGGTGGCGGAGGGGGCGCGGCGGCGGTACGGGCCGCCCGGACGGGAACGCGTCCCGGGCGCGTACGCCCAGATCGCCAAAGAGCTGGACGTGATCGAGCAGCTGGGCTTCCCCGGCTACTTCCTCATCGTGCACGACATCGTGGAGTTCTGCCGCAGCCGCGGCATCCTGTGCCAGGGGCGGGGCTCGGCGGCCAACTCGGCGGTGTGCTACGCGCTCGGCATCACCGGTGTGGACGCGGTGCGGCACGGGCTGCTGTTCGAGCGGTTCCTGTCCCCCGGGCGCGACGGGCCTCCCGACATCGACCTGGACATCGAGCACCGCCGCCGTGAGGAGGTCATCCAGTACGTCTACGACAAGTACGGGCGCGAGCGCACCGCGCAGGTCGCCAACGTCATCAGCTACCGGCCGCGCATGGCCGTACGGGACGCGGCGCGCGCGCTCGGGTTCTCCCCCGGGCAGCAGGACGCCTGGTCGCGGGGCATCGATCCGCGCGATCCGGTCGGCTCGGAGGCCGACATCCCGGAGGCGGTGACGCGGCTGGCGCAGCGCATGCTCGCGCTGCCCCGGCACCTGGGCATCCACTCGGGGGGCATGGTGATCGCCGACCGGCCGGTCGGGGAGGTGTGCCCCGTGGAGTGGGCGCGGATGCCCGGCCGCAGCGTCCTGCAGTGGGACAAGGACGACTGCGCGGCGGCGGGGCTGGTCAAGTTCGACCTGCTGGGGCTGGGCATGCTGGCGGCGCTGCACGACTGCTTCGACCTGGTGGCCGAGCACCACGGCGAGCGGTACGACCTGCAGTCCGTCCCCCCGGAGGACCCCCTGGTGTACGACATGCTGTGCGACGCGGACACCGTCGGGGTGTTCCAGGTGGAGTCGCGGGCGCAGATGGCGACGCTGCCCCGGCTGAGGCCGCGCGAGTTCTACGACCTGGTGGTGGAGGTCGCGCTGATCAGGCCCGGCCCCATCCAGGGCGGCTCCGTCCACCCGTATCTGCGGCGCCGCCGGGGGGAGGAGCCCGCCGAGTGCCCGCATCCGCTCATGGAGAACGCGCTGGCGCGCACCCTCGGCGTCCCGCTGTTCCAGGAGCAGATGATGCAGCTGGCCGTGGACTGCGCGGGCTTCTCCCCCGCCGAGGCCGACCGGCTGCGGCAGGCGATGGGCGCCAAGCGGGCGCCGGAGCGGGTGGGGCGGCTCCGGGAGCGGCTGCTGAGCGGCATGGCCGAGCGGGGCATCCCCGCCGACGTCGCCGAGGACGTCTACGAGAAGATCCTCGGTTTCACCGGGTACGGGTTCCCCGAGTCGCACGCGCAGAGCTTCGCGCACCTGGTGTACGCCAGCGCCTGGCTCAAGCGGCACTACCCCGCGGCGTTCACCGCCGCGCTGGTGCGCAACCAGCCGATGGGCTTCTACTCGCCGCAGTCGCTGCTGGCCGACGCCCGCCGCCACGGGGTGGAGGTGAGGGGCGTGGACGTCAACGCCAGCGGCGCGCACCCCACCCTGGAGGAGCCCGTGCCGGTGCGGTCGAGGCACCCGCACGCGCCCAGCGCGCCGCAGCCCGCGATCCGCCTGGGCCTGGCGGGCGTGCGCAACCTGGGCGAGGAGGCCGCCGAGGCCATCGCCGCAGGCCGCCCCTACGCGAGCATGGAGGATCTGGCGCGGCGCGTCCCCCTGTCCGCGGCGGCGCTGGAGGCCCTGGCCACGGCCGGGGCGTTCGGCTGTTTCGGTCTGTCGCGCAGGGAGGCGCTGTGGGCGGCGGGCGCGCTCGCCGGGAGCGGCCCCGACCAGTTGGAGGGCGCCACCCCGGGAACGGTCGCCCCGGCGCTGCCCGCGATGACCCCCGTGGAGGAGACCCTGGCGGACCTGTGGGCGACGGGGGTCTCCCAAACCCATCCCATGGCGCACGTGCGGGAGGCGCTGGACGAGCTGGGCGCCGTGCCCTCCGAGGGGCTCGCGCAGGTGCCCGCGGAGACCAACGTGGTGGTGGCGGGCCTGGTCACCCACCGGCAGCGGCCCCCGACGGCCGGGGGGATGGTGTTCATGACGCTGGAGGACGAGACGGGCGTCATCAACGTGGTGTGCCCGCCGCCGGTGTTCCAGCGGCACCGGGGCCTGGCGGTCGACGCGCAGGCGCTTCTGGTGAACGGGCGCCTGGAGCGCGTGGACGGGGTCACCAACGTCCGCGCCACCCGGTTGCGCCGCCTTCCCGTGCCCGGCCGCGTCCGCGCCCGCAACTTCCGCTGAGCTAGGACCAGCCGGGGTGCCCCAGCGACACGGCGCCGGGGACGATGGACTGGTCGCCGGAGCCGTCCGGGCGCACCGCGCGCAGGCGGGGCTGGGCGTAGCGGCCGTTGACGTAGGCGATCCACGCGCCGTTCCGCGACCACGTGGGGTCCATGTCGTGTCCGGCGCCGGTGGTGACGCGGCGGGCGCCGGTGCCGTCGGCGTTCATCGCCCAGATGTCGGCCTGGGGGTAGGCGCCGCGCGTGTAGGCCAGGCGCCGCCCGTCCGGGGACCAGGCGGGGTCGACGGCGCGGACGCCGTCCGCGGTGAGCCTCGTCCAGGGCCGGTCGGGGTGCTGCGGGTCGAGCGTGTAGATCTGCTCGGTGCCGCTGCGCTTGCTCCAGAACGCCAGCCGTCCCGTGGCCGACCACGCGGGGTCGTCCTTGTCCGCGGGGTCGTCGGTGAGGCGGGTCGGCGTCGCCTCGCCGATGGTGATGGCGAAGATCTGCGCGACGCCGTTGTCGCGGCCCATGAACGCCAGCCGGCGGCCGTCCGGGGACCAGGTCACGCGCCCGCCCGATATCCGGTCGGTGACCTTGCGCGGATCGCTGCCGTCGGCGTTCATCACCCACGCCTCGGTGCGGCCGCCGCCCGACCGGGTGAAGGCGATCCGCCTGCGGTCCGGCGACCATACGGGGAGGGTGTCGCAGCGCGGGCCGCCCGCCAGGGTCGTGGGGGCGGTGGCGCCGGGGACGTACACGCCGATGTCGCCGTGGCATGTGCCGGGCCATCCGGGCCGGGTGTCGATCCGGACGAGCAGGGGGTCCCTCGGCAGTGCCGCCGGGGCCGCCGCCCCGGTGCCGGACGCGCCGTCGCGGTCCCTGACCAGCAGCACGACGCCGCCTGCGACGACGGCCGCCATGAGCGCCGCCACGCCCGCGAGAACGGCGGGACGCCGGGGACGGTGCCGATCAGGACGCCCCGCGGTCTCCCACGTGGCCGCCCCGTGTTCACTCGGTGCGGCCGTACCCGCGTCGTGTCGCGTCGCGGAGGGGCCCGGCGCGGCGGCCCCTGGTTCCTGGGGTGTCGTCGTGGGTTCCTCGGGCCCGGCGGGTCCCTGCTCTTGCCGCGTCGCGGGCCCGCTCGGCGCGGCGGGGCCCGGGTCCTGCAGGGTCGGTGGGGTGCGCCAGGATTCGTCGATCGTGGTGTTGACGTCGGCCTCGGTTCCGGTGCCCCCGGTGAGGGCCAGCAGGAGGTCGCGGGCGCTGGGCCGTTGCGCGGGGTCCTTGGCGAGGGCGCGGCGGACCAGGCCCGCCAGGGGTTCGGTGAGCACGCCCAGGTCGGGGGCGGCGTGGACGGCGCGCGCGGCCATGAGCTGGAACGAGCCCTGGCCGTAGGGGTTGCGGCCGTTGGCGGCGTAGGCGACCAGGCAGCCCCAGGCGAACACGTCGACGGCGGGGGTGGGGGGCTGCCCGAGGATCTGCTCGGGCGCGATCCAGCCGGGGCTGCCGATGACCTGGCCGGTGCGGGTGTGGGACGCGGCGGCGTCGAGGGCGCGGGCGATGCCGAAGTCGATGACGCGCGGGCCGGAGATGGACAGCAGCACGTTGCTGGGCTTGAGGTCGCGGTGGACGAGCCCGGCGGCGTGGATGCCGACCAGGGCGGCGGCCACGCCGACCGCGACGCCGTGCAGCATGCCGGGCGACAGCGGGCCGTTGTCGGTGACGTGGCGCAGCAGCGACGGGCCCTCGATGTACTCGGTCACCAGGTAGGCCAGGCCGTCGTCCTCGCCGTGTTCGAGGACCTGCGCGGTGCAGAACGCGGCGACCCGCTCGGCGTTGCGTGCCTCGTCGCGGAAGCGGGCGAGGAAGGCGGGGTCGTCGGCCAGCCCGGGGCGCACCACCTTCACCGCGACCGGCCGTCCGTCCGGGTCGCGGCCCAGGTAGACCGCGCCCATCCCGCCCTGGCCGATCTTGGCTTCGATGCGGTACCGGCCCACCCGCGACGGCAGGTCGAGCCGGGACTCCCCCACGTTCGCGCCAGGGGTCGGCGGGCCGTCCATGGCGATCCCCTTTCACCACCGGGCGGCCTCCCGCGAGGCCCGCTCCCTTCCGCAGGGACCCGCGGGGAGCCACCGCCGCGCCGGCGGTCCGGGTCCGTTGTGTGCTCACGATGGCAGACGCGCGGTCCCGCGGCCAAGTTCGGACGCGGGTCAACAGATCGCCAAATGCCGCTCGCCGGACATTAAAGATCGCTATGTACCCCCCACGCCGACGATCGAAACGGCCATTTCGGCATTAATGTGGCAGCTTGCCAGAGTCAACGTGGGGCCACCGTCGTCCACACCGTCCGACCCTCACCGTCCAGCATCGCCGACCAAGGGAGTGCTCTGTTGTCCGGGACGCGCCGGCGGCTGACCGGCCTATGGCACGGTGCCGCCGCCACGGCGCTCGGGGCGGTGTTCCTCGCCGGGTGCACCGCGCAGCCGAGCAGGCACGCCGCGGCGCCGGGGGGCTCCCCGACGATCCGCACCGCCGACCCTGCCGCGGTGCCCGGTCTGACCACCGTGACGCGCGTCCGGCGGGACGCGAACCAGCGGGTGTTCATCGGGTACCCGGACGTGCCCGGGGCGCCGGAGCTGACCAAGGCGCTGGCCGCCGCGGTCGACGAGCAGGTGGCGCCGTTCGACTCCGCGAGCACCCGGATCCCGCCGCTGCCCGCCGGCGACGTGCCGGAGCTCAACGTCCGGTGGTCGCTGACGGCCGCGTCGGACGACGTGGTCGGGGTCCGGCTGGTGACGTCCCGGACGCTGGGCTTCACGGGGGGCGAGGCGCGGCGCACGCTGTGGTACGACGGCGTCACCCGGACGGTGCACCCGTCGGCCGACCTGGTGAACGGCCCGCAGGGGCTGGCCGCGCTGACGCAGCGGGTCCGCGAGCACCTGGGCGGCCAGGTCACCCCCGAACGGGTCCGGCCGGATCCCCTGCTGTTCTCCTCCATGGGCTTCAACGCCGACGGCGACCTGGTGGTGGAGTTCAGCGACTACACCGTCGCGCCCGGGACGGCCGGACGGGTCGCCGCCGTCCTGAAGAGCGCGGCGGTCACACCGCTGCTGTCGGACTTCGGGCGGCGCGCGCGCCAGGCCGCCCTCGCCCGCCGGCCGCAGGCGGCCCTGCGTCCGGAAACGACCGGCACCCCGTCCAGCGCGCCGAGCGTGAAAGCGCAGTCGGCCGCCCCGCCGGAGCCCGTGGACTGCCGCCGCGCCAAGTGCGTGGCGCTGACGTTCGACGACGGCCCCGGGCCTTATACGGGGCGGCTGCTGGACACGCTGGCCGCCCACGGTGCCCGCGCCACGTTCTTCGTGGTGGGCGGCAGCGCCGCCGTCCACCGCGACCTGCTGCGCCGGCAGGCCGCCGAGGGGCACGAGATCGGCAACCACACGCAGGACCACCGCGACCTGGAACGCCTGGCCGCCATCCAGGTGAACACGGACGTGCAGGAGACGCAGCTGCTCGTACGCGACGCCGTGGGACGCGCACCGCGGCTGCTGCGGCCCCCGTACGGCTCGACCAACGGCTCGGTGGGGGAGGTCGCCGCGTCCCTGGGGCTGGTACAGGTGATGTGGAACGTCGACGTCCGCGACGAGGTCACGAGCGACCCGAAGGCGATCGCGGACCGCACCGTGTCGGCGGCCCGCCCGGGCGCGGTGGTCCTCCTGCACGACACCCGGCGCCCGACGGCGGAGGCCCTCCCGCGCATCCTGGACCGGCTCGCCCGCAAGGGGTACCGGTTCGTGACCGTCTCGCAGCTGATGAGCGGGACCCGCGTGTCCCCCGGGGACGTCTTCGGCGGGCACACCGGCGGACGCTGACCGCTCAGCCGGTGATCATGTCGAGGCGGCGCAGGATGACGCCCTCGCGCAGCGCCCAGGGGCAGATCTCCAGCTCCGCCAGGCCGAACAGGTCCATCACGGCGTCGGCGACGATCGCGCCCGCGGGCAGCAGCGGCGCCCGCTGCTCGGACACGCCGGGCAGCCCGGCCCGCTCCTCGACGGTCATGCGGGCCAGCTTCCCGGTCCACTCCACCAGGTCGGCGTGGCGCAGCAGCCGCTCGGCGTAGGGGCCCTCCGAGGAGGGGGCGGCCCCGGTGATGCGGGCGAGCTGCCGGAACGTCTTGGAGGTGGCCACGGCGTGGTCGGGCGGCCCGAACCGCACCACCTCGCCGATCCGGCGGGCGATCTCGGTGCGGACGTGGCGGCGCAGCGCGCGCAGCTCGCCGGGCGGCGCCGGGTCGGCGGTCAGGTGGTCGCGGGTGAGCCGACCGACGCCCAGCGGCAGGGAGATCGCCACGTCCGGGTCCTCGTCGATGCCCGCCGCGATCTCCAGCGAGCCGCCGCCGATGTCGATCACCAGCAGGCGGCCGGAGGACCAGCCGAACCAGCGCCGCACCGCCAGGAACGTCAGCCGCGCCTCGTCGGGGCCCGGCAGCGCGCGGATGTCCACGCCGGCCCGCGCGCGGATCCGGGCGAGCACCTCCTCGCCGTTGGCGGCGTCGCGCACGGCGGAGGTGGCGAAGGCGACCAGGTCCTCCACGCCCTTGTCCTCGGCGACCCGCAGCGCCTCGTCGACGAACTCGTTCAGCAGGGCCTCGCCCTTCTCCGTCAGGCGGTCGCCGTCCAGGTGGGCGGCCAGCCGCAGTTCCTCCTTGTGGGAGAAGGCAGGCAGGGGGCGCGCCCCCCGGTGGGCGTCCACCACCAGGAGATGCACGGTGTTCGAGCCCACGTCCAGCACGCCGAGTCGCATGCCATGACGCTATCGGACGAATGCCCCGCCCATTCGCACGGATCATGAGTTTCGTCCCGTGCCCCGGGGGGGGCACCGGGGCACGGTGCGGGATGACGGGGCGTTGCTACCGTGACCGGTGTGAGCGAGGAAGGCGGGGCGCCACGGAGCTGGCGGGTGCCGCCGGCGCACGTCGCGGTCAAGGCGGGGGGCGCCGCGGTGGTGGCGACGCTGGCCGCGCTGTCGGCCGACGACCGGCAGTTCCTGCTGCTGGCGGCGGTGGCCGCGTTCGGGCTGGCCGCGCTCGCCCTGCGGGACGTCCTGGCGCCGGTGCGGGTCGCCGCCGACGCCGAGGGCGTGACCGTGGTGCGCGGGTACGCGGGAAGGCGCCGGCTGGCCTGGCCCGAGGTGACGGCGATCCGGGTGGACGAGCGGCGGCGCCTGCTGATGGACACCCGGCTGCTGGAGATCGAGTCCGCCGACGACCTGTTCCTGTTCAGCTTCTTCGACCTGGGGGCCGACGTCCACGACGTGGCGGACGCCCTGGAACGACTCCGCAGGCACGCCCTATCCCGCCCCGAGGGGTAGGCCGCCCCGCCGCCGTAAGGGGCGCCGGGGTTCCTCCGGAGGCGCCACCCGGGGGGCGGGACGCCGGTCAGAGCGGCAGTTCGTCCTCCGCCCTGGGGTAGGAGCTCTGCGCGCCGGGCTTGCCGACGGCCGCGGCCCCCACCCGCACCGCGTAGTGCGCGGCCTCGTCCAGGGCGTCCCCCCGGGCCAGGCGCAGGCACAGCGCGGCCGTGAAGGCGTCGCCCGCGCCCGTGGTGTCCACGACCTCCACCTTGGGGGCCGCGACGACGGTCACCGCACCGGACGCGTCGGCCGTCAGCGCGCCGTCCCCACCGAGGGTGATGACCACCGACCGGGGGCCGCGCTCCAGCAGCGCCCCGGCCATCGCCGAGGGCGCCTCCAGGCGCTCCCCGCCGCCGCGTCCGAGCAGGAACGCCGCCTCGTGCTCGTTGACCACCAGCGGGTCGCACAGCGCCAGCAGCTCATCCGGCACGGGGGCGGGCGGGGACAGGTTCAGCACCACGCGCGCCCCGGCGTCCGCGGCCGCCCGGGCGGCGGCCAGGACGGTCGGCACGGGGGTCTCCAGCTGCAGCGACACGACCGCCGCCGAGGAGATCATGCCGCGTGCCGCGGCGACGTCGTCCGGGCCGAGGCGGGCGTTGGCGCCGGGCGAGACGATGATGCTGTTGTCGCCGTCCGGCCCCACGGTGATGAGGGCGACGCCGGACGGGCCGGGCGTGACCAGCAGGTGGTCCAGCCGCACCCCCGCGTCGGCGAGCGCCCCGCGCAGGAACTCGCCGTGCCCGTCGTCGCCGACCCGGGCCAGGATGCCGACCCGGCCGCCGAGCCGCGCCGCGGCCGCCGCCTGGTTGCCGCCCACGCCGCCCGGATGCACGGCCAGGTCGGACCCGAGCACGGTCTCGCCGGGCGCCGGGCGCCGCTCGACGCCGACCACCAGATCCGCGTTGACCGATCCCACCACGACGACGTCGAACCCCTCCGACACCGCACCCTCCTCGCCACCGAGCCGTACGGACGCAGGGCTCAAGCTTGCCACCACGGTCAGGTGCCGGGGTCGCAGGGCCGCAGCGACGCCAGATCCACCACCTCGGACAGCTCCTCGACGGTCGGGTAGTAGCCGCGGCCGACGCGGGCGCCCCCGTCGGTCACCAGGAACGCGCCCGGCACCCCCGCGGGGACGCCGGCGGCGTCCGCCCACACCCGGTGCGCACCGACCAGCCGGACGGCGGTGACCCGCACCCCGCCCGGGCCCGCCCAGCAGCCTCGTTCACCGTCCCCCCGGTCTTCCCCCACGAGGGGATGTTACTTTCCGTGAAGTAGACGACACACTGCGGGGTTGTGGCGGCAGGGGCCGATGGGGCCAGGGGTGAACGCCGTTAGACTGCGGACGTGCGGTGGTTCGCCTTGATCATTACATTTGCGCTGGCCGGGTGCGTCCTGACCGGCACGGCGCGGGCCGCCGCGCCGTCACCGTCATCGTCATCGTCACCGTCATCGTCACCGTCATCGTCACCGCCGGCGTCACCGTCACCGCCGTCACCGACGCCGGCTTCGGGGAACCTGGCCGACCGGCTCGCGCGGATGCTGGCCGACGACCCGGTCCAGCTCACCGACCACGCCCCGCGGGCGCTGCCCTACGACGCGTACGAGCGGATCCGCGCCGCGGTGGCGCGCCTGCACGTCCCGGCGTACGTGGTGGTGACGCCGGGCTGGACGCAGGTGGCGCCGAAGGACGACGACCTGATCGCGTCGCTGCACGACCGGCTCGGCAAGGACGGGGTGTACATCGTCACCGATCCGTCCGGGTCCGGCGCGGCGCGGCACTTCGGTGGAACGCTCCCGGCCGACCGCGCGTGGACCGCGGCGTACCTGCGGTCGGGGCGGGACGAGACGCTCGTGGAGCAGATCACGCGGTTCGTCGACCTGGTGTCCGCGCCCGACGCGCAGCGCAGGATCGAGCAGGCGCGCGAGGAGGCGCGCCGGGACGACTCGTCCGACGGCCCCAGCGAAAGCGACATCAGGGACCGCAAGGAGATGGCGGCGTTCGGGGCGGGCAGCGCCCTGACCGGGGTGCCGCTGCTGGCGCTGCTGCTGCGCCGGTCGTCCCGCCGCGGCGCGGCCCGGACGGCGCGGCGATGATCGGACGCCTGGCGGCGGTGCTCGCCGCCGCACTGCTGCTCGCCGGTCTGTGGGCGCCGGCGGGCCCCGCCGCGGCGGCGCCGTCGCCCGTGCCGCACGAGGAGGCCCGGTTCGCCCGGGTGGCGGCGGAGCTGGCCAGGGATCCGCTGTCGGTCGACATGTACCTGGCGGACGCCTTCAGCCGGGCCGACCGCAAGCGGATCAAGGCGCAGATGGCCGGAACGGCCAAGCGCATCGGCGTCCCCGTGTACGTCGTCGTCGCGCCCAACCCGACGGAGTCGGAGTCCTACGGGGAAGACGAGGCGTTCCTGTTCGGCCTGCATGAACGCGTGGGGCGCAACGGCCTGTACGTCTTCGTCGACGAGCACGGATACATCGACTCCGTGGCGTTCGGCGTTCCGCGCCAGGTCCCCTACACGCCGAGCAGGATCCGCTCCCCCGCCGACCCGGACGCGCCCATGGCGGACGTGCCCGCGCGGCTAGGGCAGCTGTTCGACTCCGTGGCGTCGGCCCCGTCCGCCCCCGCGAGCACGCCCACCCTCTACAGCACGCCGCCTCCGTTCGGGCAGGAGCATCCGCCGCTGGAGGCCGAGTTCTGGGGGCCGTTCCTCGCAGGGGCCCTCGCCGTCGGCCCCATCGGGGCGGTGCTGCTGTTCGCGTTGGTCCGCGCCCCGATCGCAGGGGTCCGCGCCATGCGCACACGGTCCAGGACACCGTCCCGCGGGGAGACCAAGCCGTCGCCGCGCTCGCTGCGTACGCGGGCCGCCCGCGCGCTCGGCGAGCTGCGCAACATGCTGCCCGACCACGAGGAGTCCCCGGGGCACGCCTACGCCGCCCGCGCCTACGACGCCGCGCAGATCCTCTTCGACGACGTCGCCGGGGCCCCGGCGGACGCCGACGAGGCCGTGCTCGACCTGGTGTGGGTGGTCGTGCTGGCACGTCAGGGCCGGGAGGTGCTGGACGGGGCGAAGGCCCGCCCCTCGGCGCCGTGCTTCGTCAACCCGCTGCACGGGCCGTCCGCCGGGCACCGCAAGATCAAGGGGCACGGGCGCCGCCCCGTGTGCGCCGACTGCGCCGCGGCGCCCCCGTCGTCGCTGGCGGCCAGGACGCTGCGCGTCCCCGGCGGCCGTCTCCACTACGGCGTCCCCGGACGCTGGTCCCGGTTCGCGTCCGCGGCGCAGGGCCGCGAACTGCCCTCGGTGGTACTGGAGTCTCTCGGTGTCGACTGAACACTGGCCGATCGCACGTCCCGCGAGCGCCCGGAGGGCGCCGTCGCCCGGCGAGCGGATCGCGGCGGCGCTGCGCAAGTCGCCGATCTATGTCGACCCGTCGCTGGCGTCCGCCCTGCCGAAGGGGCGGCGGCGGGAGCTGCTGGCGCACATGCGCCGGTCGCCGGTCCCCGTCTACGTCGTGCTCGTGCCGCTGGTGAAGGGCGGCACGTGGGAGGACCCCGACCAGCTCCTCACCGTCGTGCACGACCGGCTCGGCCGCGACGGCGCGTACCTGTCCCTGGACGACTTCCAGGACCAGCTCGCGGCGCGGCAGTGGGGCGGCACGCGCGAACAGCAGCAGAACACCCGCTACGCCGCGCAGGTGCCGTTCTTCCTGGACGAGATGAAGGACGCGCCGCTGGCCGACCGGCTGATCCGCGCCGTGGACCTGATCGCGGCGGGCCGGGGCAAGGCCGAGTACGAGGCCGCCACCGCGCACCTGGGGCGGACGCGTTCCTCCACCGGTTCCGGCAAGAGCGACGACGGCGGCGGCGTGCCTCTGCCCGCGGTCCTGGGCGCGGCGGGTCTGGGCGCGGCCGCCGTCGCCGGGCTGGCGGTGTGGCGGTGGCGGCGGACGGGCCGCGTCCCCCCGCCGTCGCGGCACCGGCTGCCGCGCACCGTGCTGGCCACCGCCCTGCGCGCGAACGAGGAGGAGCTGCGCGAGCAGGCCGCCCGCGAGGTCGTGGCGTTTGGCGAACTGCTGGACCGGACCGACGTCGACGCCTCGGCCCCGCGCGTCCGGGCCCTGCTGACCGAGGCGCTGGACGCCTACCAGGCGGCGGGCAAGGTGCTGGACGCGGCGCGCGGGCTGCCGGACCTGGCCGGGGTGCTCGTGCTGGTCGACCGGGGCCGCGACGCGCTGGAGTCGGCGCGGTCGCTGGCCGGCGGCGGCCGGGAGATCCCCGCCAGCCCGCTGTGCTTCTTCAACCCCCTGCACGGCGACTCGGCGGTCGCGGTGAACTGGCGTCCCCTGGGCAGCCGCGAGCGGCTGCGCGTCAAGGCGTGCCACGACTGCGCCAAGGCCGTCCGCGCCCACCGCACCCCGCAGGTGCTGCTCGACAGGGTGGACGGACGCCCGGTGCCGTACTTCGAGGTCGACGCGGACGACAGCCTGTGGGCCCGCACCGGGTACGGGCAGCTGCGCGGCGACCTCGTGCAGCGGATCCTGCGCGGCGACCTGCGCCGCTGAGCGCCGCCCGCGGCGCCGGGCGGACGGCGGGGGGCGCCCGGTGCCCGCCGGGCCCCGCGCGCGGCC
>NZ_BAABDO010000070.1:0-37080 GCF_039539665.1 Actinomadura keratinilytica | reverse complement strand
CGGCGCCGCCGCGGCCGCGGCGCCGCCCGCCGCCCGCGCCGCCGCGGACGGCACCGCCCAGATGATCACACGGCGCGGCCGGGCCGCCGCGCTCGGCGAGAAGGGCCGCGGCGTCCCCGACCCCGGCGCCGTCTCCCTGACCTGGTGCCTGGAGGAGGCGGCCGCCGCCCTGGCCGCCGCCGAGACGGGAGCCGAGACGGGCGCCGAGGCGGGCGCCGGTGCGGCGGACGCGGGACGGATGCCCCTGGTGGAAGCGAAAGGTGTGGACGGTGAGTGACGTGCAGGCGGGCGGCGAGGACCGGTTCGTCATCGGGGTGGGGGCCGACGACGCCGGATTCGCGCTGAAGGAGCGGCTGCGGGAGCTGCTGGCCGGCGACCCGCGGGTGGCCGAGGTCCGCGACTTCGGGGTGCGGGAGGCCGACGACGGCGAGCCGTACCCGAACGTGGGCCTGCGGGTCGCCGAGGAGGTCGCCGCCGGGCGGCTGGACCGTGCGCTGCTGGTGTGCGGCACCGGCATCGGCATGGCGATCACCGCCAACAAGGTGCCCGGGGTGCGCGCCACCACCGCGCACGACACCTACTCCGCCGAACGGGCGGTGCTGTCCAACAACTGCCAGGTGCTGACGATGGGCGCGCGGGTCGTCGGCCCCGAGCTGGCCGCCCGGATCGTCGACGAGTGGCTCGGCCACCGGTTCGACCCCGCGTCCGCCAGCGCCCGCAAGATCGCGGTGATCGCCGAGTACGAGGACGGCCGGCATGGCTGACATGGAGCTGCGCGACCTGCGCAAGACCTACCGCCGCAAGGGCCGCCCGGACGTGGCGGCGGTGCGCGGCATCGACCTGCAGGTGCCGTCCGGGGAGCTGCTCGGGCTGCTCGGCCCGTCCGGCTGCGGCAAGTCCACCACCCTGCGCATGATCGCCGGGCTGGAGGAGGTCACCGGCGGCGACATCGTGGTCGGCGGGAAGTCGATGGTGGGGCTGCCGCCGCAGCGCCGCAACATCGGCGTGGCGTTCGAGAACTACGCGCTGTACCCGCCGCTGACCGTCCGGGAGAACCTGGCGTTCGGGCTGTCGGCCCGCGGCGTCGACAGGCGGGAGGCGGCCCGGCGGGTCGAGGACATGGCCCGCCGGATCGAGCTGACCGACCTGCTGGACGCCAAGCCCGGCGGGCTGTCCAGCGGCCAGAAGCAGCGCGTGGCGCTGGCCCGCGCGCTGGTGCGCCGGCCCGACGTGCTGCTGCTGGACGAGCCGCTGTCGCACCTGGACGCCGCCCAGCGCGACACCACCCGCCGCGAGCTCAAGCGCCTGCAGCGCGACCTCGGCCACACCACCATCCTGGTCACCCACGACCAGGAGGAGGCGATCTCGCTGGCCGACCGGATCGCCGTCATGAAGGACGGGGTCATCCAGCAGATCGGCACCCCCGACGAGATCTACGACCGGCCGGCCAACCTGTTCGTCGCCGACTTCGTCGGCGAACCGGTCATCAACCTGCTGCCCGGGCGGGTGGACGGCGGCGCGGTCCGGCTGTCGCAGGCCGCCCGCGTCCCGCTGCCGGAGGGCGTGCGGGTGCCGGACGGCCGCGAGGTCGTCGTCGGCGTCCGCCCCGAGGACGTGCTGCTGTCCGCCGGGACCGAGGCCGACCTGCGCGGCGCCGTCGTGGTCTACGAGCCGCTGCTGGAGATGGGCCTGGCCACCCTGCGGCTGGAGGGCGTGGACAAGACCGTCGTGGCGCAGACCGCCCCCGAGGTCCGGCTGAACGCCGACGAGGCCGTGGCCCTGCGCTTCGACCCGCACCGCACCCATGTGTTCGACGCCGAGACAGGAGAGGCGATCCGATGAGGATTCTTGCCGCCGGTGACCATTTCGTGCTGACCTCGCTGCTGGTCAAGGCGCTGCGCGACGAGCTGGGCGACGCCCCGGACATCGCCGGGGCCACCCTGCCGTGGCCGGTGGAGCCGTTCGGCCGGGTCGCCGAGGTGGACGAGGCGTCCGGCACCGAGGACGCCATGATCGAGGCGCTGGACGGGGCGGAGGTGTGCGTCACCCAGATGGCGCCGTTCACCCGCCGCGTGCTGGCGGCCGCACCCGACCTGAAGCTGATCGTCGTCAGCCGGGGCGGCCCGGTCAACGTCAACGTCGAGGCCGCCACCGAACGGGGCGTGCGGGTCTGCTACGCGCCCGGCCGCAACGCCACCGCCACCGCCGAGTTCACCGTCGGGATCATGCTGGCGACGCTGCGCCGCATCCCGCAGACGCACCACTCGCTGGCCGTCCAGCGCGAGTGGCGCGGCGACTTCTACTCCTATGAGAACTGCGGGCTGGAACTGGAGGACACCACCGTCGGCCTGGTCGGGTACGGCGCGATCGGCAGCCGCGTCGCCCGCGTCATGGCGGCGTTCGGCGCGAAGGTGCTGGTGTACGACCCGTACGCCAAGGGCGACGTCGTCGGCGAGCGCGTCGACACCCTGGAGGAGCTGCTCGGCCGGTCCCGGGTGGTGACGCTGCACGCCCGCGTGACCCCCGAGACCCGGGGCCTGATCGGTGCGCGGGAGATCGGTCTGATGCCGTCCGGGTCGGTGCTGGTCAACGTGGCGCGCGGGCCGCTGCTCGACTACGACGCCCTCTGCGACGCCCTGGACTCCGGCCACCTGATGGCCGCCGGGCTGGACACCTTCTACGCCGAGCCGGTCCCGGCCGGGTCGCGGCTGTTCACCACCCCCAACCTCGTCATGACCCCGCACCTGGGCGGCGCCAGCCGCGCGGTGGCGCACAAGGCCGCCCGCATCGTCGCCGCCGAGGTCGGCCGGTACGCGCGCGGCGAGGCCCTGGCCCACTGCATGAACCCCTGAGGACGGCGCATGTTCGTCGGGATCGACGTGGGGACCTCGCTGGTCAAGGCGGCGGCCTTCGACGAGCGCGGACGCGTCCTCGGTGTGCAGGCGCGGCGCACCCGGCTGACGGTGCGCGACGGCCGGGTCGAGCAGGACGTCGACGAGGTGTGCCGGGCCGTCGACGACGTGACCGCCGCGCTCGGCGTGACACCGCGCCTGGCCGGGGTGACCGGCCAGGGCGACGGCGTGTGGCTGGTGGACGAGGACGCCCGGCCGGTGCACCCGGCGGTGTCGTGGATGGACGGCCGGGCCGCCGGCATCCTCGCCGGGTGGACGGCCGACGGCGTGGCCGAGCGGGTCTTCCGCCGCACCGGCTCGGGCATGTTCCCCGGCAGCGCCGGGCCGGTGCTGGCGTGGTTCGACCGGCACCGCCCCGAGGTGCTCGACGCCGCCGCCACCGCCGGATACTGCAAGGACGTGGTGTTCCAGCGGTGGACGGGCGTGCGCGCCACCGACGTGTCCGACGCGTCGGTGCCGTTCCTCGACCCGCGCACCCGCGCCTACGACGCGGAGGCGATCGAGGCGTGCGGGCTGACGCACCGGGCCGGCCTGCTGGCGCCCGTCCACGACCCCCTCCCGCTGGGGGAGGTCCGCCCGCCGGCCGGCCGGGAAGGCGCCGGGCTGCCCGCCGGGACGCCCGTCGCCGGCGGCCCGTTCGACCTGCCCGCGTGCGCGCGCGGCGCGGGGATCACCGAACCGGGCGACGGGCTGCTCACCGTCGGCACCACGCTGGCCTGCCAGGTCGTCACCGACGACCTGGACCTGGGCCGCGAGCCCGCCGGGCTGACGCTGGCGACCGAGCGGCCCGGCCGGTGGCTGTGCGCGATGCCCGCGATGGTCGGCACGGCCGCCCTGGACTGGGTGCTGGCGTCCACCGGCCTGTCGCACGACCAGGTCGAGGACCTGCTGGCCGAGTCCCCGCCCGGCGCGAACGGGGTGCGGATCCTGCCGTACTTCGCGCCGTCGGGGGAGCGGGCGCCGTTCGTCGAGCCGGGCGCCCGCGCCGAGATCAGCGGCGTCAGCCTGGAGACGTCCAAGGCCGACCTGGTCCGCGCGACCTGCGAGGCCATCGCCTACGCGGCCCGGCACTGCCTGGACGCCGCCGGGCTCACCGGCCGCCTGGCGGTGTGCGGCGGCGGCACGCGCAGCCGGCGCTGGCTGCAGCTGTTCGCCGACGTGATCGGACGGCCGGTGCGGGTCGCCGCCCCGGAGGCGGGGGCGCGCGGCGCCGTGCTGGCCGCCGCCGACCGCCTCGGCGTCGCCCTGGACGCCGCGGAATGGACCGAGCCGGCGGCCGGCTGCGACCCCGACCCCGGGCGCGCCGGCTTCTACGCCGCCGGCTACGCCGACTACCTGGACCGGGTGGCGCACGCCCGCGACCGTTGGAGGAACAGTTGACCGCGCGTGTCACCGTCGGCGTCGACATCGGCACCACCGGGCTCAAGGCCGTCGCCCTGGACGACCGGGCCCGCGTGCTGCGCGAACGCACCGTCCGCTACCCGACGCGGCTGGCCGGGATGGGCGCCGAGCAGGACGCCGACGCGTGGTGGCGCGCGGCGTGCGAGGCGCTGCCCGAGGTGGTCGGCGGCGCCGAGGTGACCTCGGCGGCGGTCACCTGCCAGGCGCCCACGATGGTCGCGGTGGACGCGCACGGCGACCCCGTCGGCCCCGCGCTGACCTGGATCGACCGGCGCGCCATGGCCGAGGCCCGCGAGATCGGGGAGCTGCTCGGCACCTCCCGCAACGGCCCCGACCCCTACCACGGCACCGCCAAGCTGCTGTGGTGGGCGCGGCACCGCCCCGCCGAACTGGACAAGGCCGCGGCCGTGCTGCACGCCAACGGGTTCCTGGTGCGGCGGCTGACCGGCGAGTCGTCGCTGGACGACTCCGGCGCCTGCCTCATGCAGGGCTGGGACGGCGGCTGGCCCGCCGCGCTGGCCGGCGCGGGCGTCCCGGTCGGCATGCTCCCCGACGCCGTGCCGTGCCGCACGGTCGTCGGCCGGGTCACGCCGGAGGCGGCGGCGCTCACCGGGCTGCCCGCCGGCACCCCGGTCGCCGCCGGGGGCATCGACGCGGTGGGGTCGGCGCTGGAGGCCGGGGTGCTGCGGCCCGGCGACCCGCTCACCGAGATGACCGGGTTCTCCACCGTCACCGTGCTGGCGGTGCCGCGCGGCACCGCCGTGCCCGGCCTGATCCACTCCCGGCACTGCGTGGACGGCGTCGACCTGGTGCTGACCGCGCAGGTCTCCACCGGCGCCGTCGTGGACTGGGTGCGCGCCCTCACCGGCGAGCCGCCCGGCCTGCTGGACTCCGGGCCGCTGCTGGAGCGGCCCCGCCCCACCCGGCTGCTGGCGGCGCCGTCGTTCGCGGGCGAGCGCACGCCCAGCTGGGACGCCCGGGTCCGCGGCGCCGTCGTCGGCCTCGACCTCGGCGTGGACGCCCGCGACCTGCTGCTGGCGGTGTTCGAGGGCACCGCGTTCGCGCTGCGCGCCGACCTGGAGGCGCTGGAGGCCGCCGGGCATGACGTACCGTCGGTGCTGTGCACCGGCGGCGGCGCCAAGAGCGAGGCGTGGCTGCAGGTCAAGGCGGACGTGCTGGGCCGCGAGATCCAGGTGCCGGTGACCGGCCACGGCGCCGCCGTGGGCGCGGCCATGCTGGCCGGCCTGGCGGTCGGCGTGTGGGCCTCGCCGGAGGAGGTCCGGGATCTGGCGGTCGTGCCGTCCCGCGTGCACCGGCCCGACCCCGAGCGGGCCGCCCGCTACACCGAACGCTACGAACTGTTCCGGCGGCTGCGCGCGACGCTGCCGCCCCTGACCCACCCCATGGTGCAAGGAGAATCGTGACCGACGGCCTGGCAGAACTCATCGAGCTGACCCGCGAGCTGGGGCGGCCCGAGCGCGACCTGGTGGTGCTGGCCGAGGGCAACACCGCCGCCCGCACCGGCGCGCACCGCATGCTCGTCAAGGCCAGCGGGGCGCGGATGGCGGGCGCGTCGCCGGAGGACTTCGTCGAGGTGGACACCGCCCGCCTGCTCGGCCTGCTGGAGGAGGACGACCTCGACCAGGCGGGCCTGTCGCAGGCCATGCTCAAGGCCCGCGTCGGCGGCGAGGGGCGCCCGTCCATCGAGGCGCTGCTGCACGCCATGTGCATCGAGTACGCGGGCGCGCAGGTCGTCGGGCACACCCACCCGGTCGCCGCCAACGCGGTGCTGTGCTCCGACAAGGCGCACAAGCTGGTGGAGGGCGCGCTGTTCCCCGACCAGGTGGTGGTGCTCGGGCCGCACGCGCTGCTGGTCCCGTACGCCGACCCGGGCCTGGCCATCGCCCGCGAGGTGCACGCCGGGCTGCGCCGCCACATCGCCGAGCACGGCGAGCCGCCCAAGCTGGTCTACCTGGCCAACCACGGCATCTTCGCGCTCGGCCGGTCCGCCGCCGAGGTCAACGCGATCACCGAGATGGCGGTGAAGGTGGCCCGGGTGATGTCGGGCGTGCTGGCCGTGGGCGAGCCGGCGTTCCTGCCGCCGGAGAACGTCCGGGCCCTGCACACCCGGCCCGACGAGATCGCCCGCCGCAGGCTTCTGGCGCACTGAAAGCCTCCGCCGCGCCGACCCACGGCCCCCCGCCCTGCGTTACGGTCGCCTTTGCACACCGTCGTCGCAGAGTGGGGGGTAGGTCGGGTTGGTGGACAAGCAGAGCGTGTCGGTGTCCCTCATCACGCTGGGCGATCCGAACACGCTGACCGGCGGCTACCGCTACCACCGCCGGATGGCCGAGCTCGCGCCGCGCAACGGCGCCCGGGTGCGGTTCGCCTCCTTCCCCGAGCGGCGCTTCCCGCTCGCCGCCCGCGACGCCGACGAGGTCTGGCGGGCGGTGCGCGCCCAGGAACCCGACGTGGTGGCGCTCGACAGCATCGCCGCCGGGTTCCTCGCCACCTCCCGGACCTGGCCGGACGTCCCCGTCGCCGCCGTGCTGCACCAGCCGCCCGGCGGCATCGACCACGGCCCGCTGCGCACGCGGGTGCAGGCCGCGCTCGACCGGGCCGTCTACCGGCGGGTGGCCCGGATCATCGTCGCCAGCGAGCACCTCGCCGAGCAGCTGGCCCGGCAGGGCTTCCACGACACCGTCGTCGTGCCGCCCGGATGCGACGTGGCCGTCGCCCCGGACGAGCCGCCCACCGACGTGCGCGGCGACAACCGCGCCGCGCTGCTGTGCGTCGCCAACTGGCTGCCCCGCAAGGGCATCTGCGAGCTGCTCGACGCGGTCGCCCTGCTGCCCGAGGGCGCCGCCCGCCTCCACCTGGTGGGGGACGAGCACGCCGACGCCGCCTACCGCGCCGCGGTGCTGCGCCGCCTGAACCGCGACGAGCTGATCGGACGCGTCGTCCGCCACGGCCGCCTGCCCGGCGAGGAGGTCGCCCGGCTCTACCGCGACTGCGACATCTTTGTGCTTCCCAGCACCCGCGAGCCGTACGGAACGGTGTATGGAGAAGCGATGGCAGCCGGGCTGCCCGTCGTCGGCTGGCGGGCGGGCAATCTCCCCCACCTGGCGAGGCATGACCGCGAGGGCTGGCACGCCGAGGTCGGCGACGTGCCCGCGCTCGCCGCCGAGCTGCGCGCGCTCATCGACGACGCGGACCTGCGCGCCCGGCTCGGCGCCGCCGCCCGCGAACGCGCCTTCACCTTCCCCACCTGGGAGGACAGCGCGCGCACCTTCTTCGCCACCCTGCGGGAGATCATATGACCGACACGTCCTCACCCCATGATCGCGGCGGGCCCGACCGCGGCACCGGCTGGAACGTCGTCACCGCCCCGCCCGTCACCACCCTGCTGCTGCGCCACGGCGACACCCCGCTGTCGCCGCAGAAGCGGTTCAGCGGCGTGTCCGAAGTGGGGCTCAGCGCCGACGGCGTGGCGCAGGCGCGGGCGGCGGCCCGCCGCCTGGCCGAACGCGGCGGCATCTCGGCCGTGCTGTCCTCGCCGCTGCGCCGCGCCCGGCAGACCGCCGAGATCGTCGCCGACGGGCTCGGCGGGTGCCCGGTGGCGGTGGACGACGACCTGCGCGAGACCGACTTCGGCGCGTGGGAGGGCCTGACCTTCGAGGAGGTCCGGGCCGCCTGGCCCGACGAGGCCGCCGCCTGGAGCAGCGACCCCGCCGTCGCGCCGCCCGGCGGGGAGAGCTTCGCCGACACCCTGACCCGGCTGCAGCGGGTGCGCGCCCGCGTCGTGGACCGCCTCCCCGCGGGCACGGTGCTGCTGGTCAGCCATGTCGGCGCGATCAAGACGCTGGTGGTGATGGCGCTGCAGGCGCCGCTGGCCAGCATGCACCGCATGTTCCTCGACTCGGCCTGCCTGTCGGAGATCGACTGGTTCCGCGACGGCACCGCCGTCGTGCGCGCCTTCAACGACACCGCCCACCTGCGCGACGCCGCGTGCGACTGCGCGTCCCGCGGCCGGGAAATCGGAAATGCCCGGCGGTGAGTTGCCCCGCGATAATCGCCCGGGTTAGAGTCGGGGACGTGACTGCCGGGTCGGCCATGGGCCATTCACGAGAGAGGCGCCCGGCCGCGGCATGAGCATACGGCGGGCCAGGGGCCCGCCGCTCACCGCCTTCGGCTCGCTTCCCCGCCTTTTCAGCGTTTTCCCGCCGCTGTTTCGCGTGCGCGCATTAACGCGCACATATCGCCGCACCGCCGAGGCCGTTTCGCCATGCCGGAAAACAGCCGGCCGAGTTTTTGCAGTCCATCGAGAAAAGAGCGCATGCCCAACAAATTGAATCAGCGGATCATCGACGAGTTCCGCGCCAACGGCGGACGCGTCGGCGGCCCCTTCGAAGGGGGCCGGCTGCTACTGCTGACCACCACCGGAGCCCGCACCGGCGCCCCGCACACCACGCCCGTGGCCTACCTGCCCGACGGCGACCGCCTGCTGGTGATCGCCTCCGCCGGGGGAGCCCCCCGGCACCCGGACTGGTTCCACAACCTGGTGGCCGACCCGCGCGTCACCGTCGAGGACGGCGTTTTCACCTACGACGCGAAGGCCACCGTCCTGGAGGGCGACGAACGCGACCGCCTGTTCGCCCGCGCGGTCGAGGCCGACCCGGGGTGGGCCGAGCACCAGGCCAAGACCACCCGCGTCATCCCCGTCGTCGCGCTGGAGCCCATCCCCGGCCCGCCGACGTCGAACGCCGCGTCGCCGGGCGCGGCGCTCAAGCAGGTGCACGACGCCTTCCGCCGCGAACTGGCGCTCATCCGCGAGGAGATCGCCGGATCGGGGCCGCGGCTCGGCGCGCAGCTGCGCGTCAACTGCCTGACCGTCTGCACGGGCCTGGGGCACCACCACACCGCCGAGGACGAGGGGATGTTCCCCGCCCTCGCCGCCCGCCACCCCGAGCACGCCGCGGCCTTCGACCGGCTGCGCCGCGAGCACGAACGGGTCGCGGCGCTGCTGGACGGCCTGCGCCGGGCCGTCGCCGCCGAGGACGCCGAGCCCGGCGCGGTGCTCGCCGAGGTCGAACGGCTCACCGCCGAGCTCGAGGCCCACCTCGACTACGAGGAGGAACAGCTCATCCCGCTGCTCGACGCACCGTGACCCCGGACGCCGGCGCCGCGCGGACCGTGCGGCGCCGGCCGTGCGGCGCGGACGTCACAGCGGATCCCAGGGGATCGACTCGTACAGGCCGGCCACCCGCGCGAAGATCTCCGGGTCGTGCGGGACGGCGTGGTCGTCGACCCGCCCGACGGGTGCGACGCCGCGCGAGTTGGTGACGAAGACGGCGGCGAACGACGGCAGGTCGGCCAGCCGGACGGTGCGGCGCCGGGCGCCGAGGCCGGCGCGGTCGAGCAGCCGCATCGTGACGCCGGGCAGGGCGGGCGCGTCCGGCCACACGAACGTGTCGCCGTCGTGGCACAGGACGTTGGCGATGCCCGCCTCCGACACGACGCCCTGGTGGTCGACCAGCAGCGCGTCGTCGAACCCCTCGCGCCCGGCCAGCAGCCCGTAGTGGATCTGCGCGAACGTCCCGGTGTGCTTGATGTGGGGCACCGGCCGCCGGTAGACGACCGACCGCAGCCCCTGCGGCGTGGTGGCCGCCTCCTCCGGGGGCCGCACCGTCACCATGACCGACACCCCGCCGTCGCCGCGGAACACCGTGACCCGCACCGTCGCGTCGGCCGTGTCGGCCAGGGCGTGCCGGATATGGTCGCGGACGCGCCCGCCGTCCAGCCCGGCGCCGAACAGCTCGCGGTTGGCCGCGTCCAGCCGGGCCAGGTGCAGGTCCAGGCCGCGGACGGCCCGGTCGCGCACCTGCATGACCGTCACATGGCCGTAGTTGACCAGGGCCGCCGGCAGCACCTCCGCCGCGCTCGGCGCGTGCCCGTCGATCTCGGTTCGCGCAAGCACACCCGCAACCGTAGCCGAGCCGGGCCCGCCCGGAATGCCGGGCGGGGGCGGCGGGGCGGACCGCCTCCCGTCCGCGCGCCCCGCCGCCGGCCATGCGAAGATCACGGGGAACCCGGGTACAGGAGGGGGCCGATGCGCCAGCCGCTCACGATCGCGGCCGCCCAGCCGGTCTGCGCGCCCCGGGACGTCGCGGCGAACGCGGCGGCCCACGCGGCGGCCGTCCGCGCCGCCCGGGCGCGCGTGGTGGTCTTCCCCGAGATGTCCCTGACGGGCTACGGGCTGGACGCCCCGGCCGTCGCGGCGGACGATCCGCGCCTGCGCCCGCTGGCCGAGGCGTGCGCCGACACCGGATCGCTGGCCCTGGCGGGGGCTCCCGTGCCCGCCGACAACGGGGGAGGCGAGCACATCGCGATGCTGGCCGTCGACGGATCCGCGGTGCGCGTGGCCTACCGCAAGATGTGGCTCGGCGGGGACGAGCCCGACCGGTTCACGCCCGGCGACCGACCGGGCGTGCTGGACGTCGACGGCTGGCGGCTCGGCCTGGCCATCTGCAAGGACACCGGCGTCCCGCGGCACGCCGCCGACACCGCCGCCCTGGGCGCCGACGTCTACGTCGCGGGCGTCCTGGAACACGACCGCGACGCCCGCGTCATCGAGCGGCGCGTGAGCCGCGTCACCGCCGACCACCGCCTCTACGTCGTGGTGGCGAGCTTCGCCGGGGCGGGCGGCGGCGGGTACGCGCGGGCCGCGGGGGGCTCCCGTATCTGCGGCCCGGACGGCGGCGTCATCGCCCTGGCCGGCACCGAGCCCGGCGGCCTCGTCCGCGCCGCCCTGGCATGACGGGGCCGGGCGTGGACGGGCAGGAGGCGGTGGTGCGGTCGCTGACCCGGGTCGGCGCGCCGCCGCTGCTGCCCGAGCTGCGGCTGCACCTGGCCGACGAGCCGTTCGCCGCGTGGGAGGCCGTCGCCGGCGGCCGGACCGAGGACGTCCCGCCGCCGTTCTGGGCGTTCGCCTGGGCCGGCGGCCAGGCGCTGGGCCGCCACGTCCTCGACCATCCCGAGCTGGTGGCGGGGCGCCGCGTCCTCGACCTGGCCAGCGGGTCCGGCATGGTCGCGATCTGCGCCGCCCTCGCCGGGGCCGGGCGCGTCACCGCCTGCGACGTCGACCCGGTCGCCGCCGCGGCCGTCCGCCTCAACGCCGCCCTGAACGGCGTGCGCGTCGACGTGCTGTGCGAGGACCTGTCGGCCTCCCGCGCGCCCGTGCCGGCCGACGTGATCCTCGCCGGCGACGTCTGCTACGATCCGGACCTGGCCGAGGTCATGATGGCGTTCCTGCGCGCGCAGCGGCGGCACGGCGTGGACGTGCTGGTCGGCGACCCGCACCGCCCCTACCTGCCCGCGGGCCTGGCCGTCCTGGCCCGCTACGACGTGCCCGACACCGGCCACCTGGAGGAACGCGCGGTCACCCCGGCGTCCGTGCTGCGCCTGTGACCGGGCCCGCGCCCCCGCGCGGCGGCCAGGCGCGGACGACGCGCACGTGCGGCAGCGCGCGGAACGGGGCGAGCCGCTCCTCGTCGGCGGTGCGGTCGGTGACCAGCGTCCACGGACCGGGCAACAACGCCGAGGACGCCGCGGCCGCCGTCTCCCACTGCCGCTACCCGCCGCACGGCGTGCGCAGCTGCGGCCCGAGGCGGGCGGGGCTGCGCGTCGGCCCGCGCCCCGCCGAGTCCGACCGGGCCGTCGCCTGCGTGGTGATGATCGAGACGGCCGGGGCGCTGGAGAACCTCGACGAGATCTGCGCCGTGCCCGGCCTGGACGGGGTGTACGTCGGCCCGTCCGACCTGACCCTGGCGCTCGGCGGCCGGTTCCCCGGCGACCCGGACGTGGCCGACGCGTTCGCCGACGCGACGGCGCGGATCGCCGCGGCCGCCGCCAGGGCGGGCATCGCGGCGGGCTTCCACTGCCCGGACGGCGCCACCGCCGCCGCCCGGCTCGCCGAGGGCTACACCTTCGCGACCGTCTCCTCCGACCTGGTCCACCCGGAGCAGGCTGCCGCCCACCTGAAGGCGGCCCGCTCCTCCTGACGCCCGCGCATACCGCGCACCTGCTCGGCGCGCGTCCGGGCGGCGGCCCGGCCCCTGCCGTCAGGCGGCCCGGACGGGCGGCGGCGCGCCGAGCAGGGCGATGCGCGTCGCGCGCAGGCGGTCGGGGTCGCCGAAGACGTCGATCACCGCGACCCGGTCGCCGTCGATCGTCAGCCGCAGCACCAGCCGCAGCCGCCCGCGCGGCGCGACGACCAGCCCGACCCGGCCGTCCACCAGCGCGGGCCGGGCGAACCGGGCGCGGGCGGCGTTGCGGGCGGTGTCCTCGGCGATGCGGCGGGCGCCGCGCACCCCCGCCTCGGCCGCCGCGGCGGGGTCGCTGCGCCGCACGGCCTCCCGCGCCAGCACCGCCAGCAGGGCGTCCAGGTCGCCCGCCCGGGACGCGGCGAGGAAGGCGTCCACCACCCGCCGCTGACGGGCCAGGTCGGCGGCCGGCACGTCCGGCCGCCCGCGGACGCGGCGCCGGGCGCGGCTGGCCAGCTTCTTGGCCGCGGCCGGGGACCGCTCCACGATGCGGGCGATCTCCTCGAACGGCACGGCGAACAGGTCGTGCAGCACGTAGGCGACCCGTTCGGCGGGGCCGAGCGCGTCCAGCACCACCAGCAGGGCGAGGCCCACCGAGTCGGCCAGCACCGCCTCGTCCTCCGGGCCGGCGGCGCCGTCCGCGGCGAGCAGCGCCTCGAAACCGGCCGTGTCGACCAGGTGCTCGCCGCGGCGGCGGCGCGAGCGCAGCATGTCCAGGCACACCCGGCCGACGATCGTGGTGAGCCAGGCCGCCACGTTGGCCACCTCGCCCGAACCGGCGCGGCTGGCCCGCAGCCACGCCTCCTGCACGGCGTCGTCCGCCTCGTCCGCCGAACCCAGCATGCGGAACGCCATGCCCCGCAGCTGCCCCCGGGAGCTGTCGAAGACCTCGGCCAGCGCGGCCTGATCGTCCATCGGTCACCTTTCCTCGGCGCGCGTCGTCGTAAGGGCGGTGAACGGAGAACAAGACGCGCCCCTGCCGGTCAGGGGGGCCGAGTGGATGGTGAGAGCATGATATCCCTGCTGCATCTGGACTCCGGGGCCGAGCACGCGGACGGCTCCGTCAGCAGGCGGCTGACCGCGATGTTCGCCGAGGAGTGGCGGCGCCTGCACGGCCCGGCGGCCGAGTACCGGTACCGCGACCTGGCGGCCGATCCGGTTCCGCCGCTCGGGGCGCCGTACATCGACCTCGGGCGGCGCGTGGAGAAGCGCGGGCTCGTCCCGCCCGACCAGGTGGCGGCGCTGGCCGCGGACGACGCCGAACGGCGCGACTGGGCGCTGACCCTGCCCCTGGTCGAAGAGGTGCGGGCCGCCGGAACGATCCTGATCGGCGCGCCCATGTACAACTTCTCGGTGCCCGCCGCGCTCAAGGCGTGGATCGACCGGATCACCTTCCCCGGCGCCTACATCGACCCCGAAACGGGGGCGAGCGTGCTGCGGGACACGACGGTCGTGGTGGTCACCGCGCGCGGCGGCGCCTACGGCCCGCAGACCCCGCGGCACGGATGCGACTTCCAGGAGCCGTACCTGCGGGCCTACTTCCGCGAGCACCTCGGCGTGCCCGAGGACAACCTGCGCTTCGTGCACGCGGAGATGACGATGGCCGAGCACCTCCCGCAGCTCGCGCACCTGCGGGACTTCGCGGCGCGTTCGCTGGCCGACGCGCGGGCCGCGGTCGCCGAGCTGGCCTCCGGGGACGGCCGCCCCGTGGGCGCGCCGCACCGGTGATCGTCAAGGTCGCGGGGTAGGGAGTCGAACACGGCGGGGGCTTTGCGCGTACCCCACGGTGTCGTCGTGTGCCTTCCGTACCTCGTGCGCCCCCTTCCCGGATGAGGGGGACGGGCGGCCCGCGCGGCTGGAAGCCGGGTGCGTCGATCGGGCACCGCGCGGGCCCGCCCGTCCGGATCGAAGATCGCTGACGTCGCCGAGGCTAGGCCCCGGCGGGGTCGCGACGCGGTCTTTTAAGGTTCGCTTGACCCGGCGCTGAGCGCCGCCTAAGCGCCCGTCGCCGTCCGGCCACGGCGCGGTCACGTCGTGTGATCGGCGGGCGGCCGCGCGATCTGCTCCGTTCGTTCGGTCCGCATTTTCTCTTCGACGCGTTGAACCCCCGCCGGACGGGGGCGCGTACTCGCTGAACGGAGCCGGGTGCCCTTCCTCACACCCTGAACAAGGAGGGAGCGCCGCATGCGATCCGCACGGCGACCGCGAACCTTTCTGCGCACCGTCGGGCTCACCGCCGGCGGGGGCCTGCTGCTGGCCGGGCTGTCCGGCGTCGGCCCGGCATCGGCCGGGGCGAACGCCGCGGCCGCCGTCCGGGCGCAGACCATCCGGTGCCCGGACGTGGCGTCCCGGCTGCCCGCCGTCCCCGCCCAGGCCAAGGCCGAGGTCGACCGCAATCTGGCGCTGCTGAACACCCAGATCCAGGAGGCCGATCAGCGGCTGGCCGCCACGGTGGGGCAGGGCGGCCCCAACTTCGTCGACAACGCGATCCTCGGTCCGCTGCGCGACAAGCGCATCGCGACGATCAACCGGATCGCCACCGCCATCGGCCGGGTCGCCGAACGGCCCACCGGGCTGGACGCGCTGGCCGAGTGCACCCTCGGCGGCACCACCGACGCCGGCACCGGGCAGAACAACGGCGCGGGCAACGGGAACGGGCAGCAGAACGGCGGGCAGCAGACGCGGCCCAACGCGCAGGACTTCATCGACATCCGCCAGGTGCGGCCCAACGTCCGCCGGCCCAAGGTCAGGCGCGGCGGCTCCCGAGGCACGTTCACCTCGCGGTGCGGCCGCAACGAGAACGGCCACTTCAACTCCGACAACTTCATCGTCGCGCCCGGCGTGTCCAACGGCGCCCACCACACCCACGACTACGTCGGCAACCTGTCCACCGACGGGTTCTCCACCGACGAGAGCCTGGCCCGCGCCGGAACCACCTGCACCAACGGCGACAAGTCGACCTACTTCTGGCCGGTGGTCCGGCTGCGCGGCCCGAACGATCCGCCGCAGAACGACCAGAGCGCCGCCGACGGCAACATCGGCCGCGTCCTGCGGCCCGCGTCGGTGTCGCTGCAGTTCCGCGGCAACGCCACCAGCAAGGTCACCGCGATGCCCAGGTTCCTGCGGATCATCATGGGCGACGCCAAGGCGGCCACCAACGGCCCCGCCAACGCCCGGGCGGCCTGGACGTGCTCCGGCTTCACCAACCGGGTGGTCTCCGACAAGTACCCGATCTGCCCCCGGGGCAGCCGGGTGACCCGCGTCCTGGACTTCCCGAGCTGCTGGGACGGCCGCAACACCGACAGCGCCAACCACCGCACGCACGTGGTGTTCCCCAACGCCAACGGCGCCTGCCCGCGCGGGACGCGCGCGATACCGCAGCTGCGCATGACGATCAGCTACACCATCAACCTCAGCAAGGCGCAGATCCGGCAGGGCCGGGTGTACGCGGTGGACAGCTTCCCCGAGCAGCTGCACAACCCCGTCACCGACCACGCCGACTTCGAGAACGTGATGCCCGACAACCTGATGCGCCGCGCCGTGTCCTGCATCAACCGCGGCCGGCGCTGCTGAGCGGACCCACCCGGGCGGGCCGCCGGAGCGGACCGCCCGGGAGCAGTCCCGGCCCGTGCCGTCCGCCCCGGCACGGGCCGGTCCCGTCCCCCCGCCGGGGACCGGCGGGACGGCGAAAGAATCATGCGCGCTTGATTCTTTAGGCCGGCGGTGACACCCTCCTTCCAGAACCCCAGGGAGGAGGCGAGCGGCGGTGGCCGATGCCGGACCCATCCTTGCCGACCTGGCCGCCGAGAGCGGGGAGCTGGACGCGCTGGTCGCGCGCCCGGACGTGGACTGGTCCACCCCCACCCCGGCGGAAGGCTGGACGATCGCGCACCAGATCGCCCACCTGGCCTGGACGGACGCCAAGGCGCTCATCGCGGTGCGCACCCCCGACGACTTCCCCGCCGAGCTGCGGCGCGCCACCGAGGGCGGCCCCGAATACGTCGACGACGCGGCCCGCGAGGGCGCCCGCACCCCGCGCGCCGAACTGCTCGAAACGTGGCGCCGCGGCCGGGCCGACCTGGCCGCCGCGCTCGCCGAAGTCCCCGAGGGGCGGCGCCTGCCCTGGTACGGGCCGCCGATGACCGCGGCGTCCATGGCGACCGCCCGGCTGATGGAGACCTGGGCGCACGCGCAGGACGTCTACGACGCGCTCGGCGTCCGGCGCGCGCCGACCGCGCGGATCCGGCACGTCGCCCACATCGGCGTGCGCACCCGCGACTTCGCGTTCGGCCTGCACGGGCTGCCGGCGCCGGACGAGCAGTTCCGCGTCGAGCTGACCGCCCCGGACGGCGGCACCTGGACGTGGGGGCCGCCGGACGCCCGGCAGCGCGTCACCGGCGACGCGCTCGACTTCTGCCTGGTCGTCACGCAGCGGTGCCACCCGGCCGACACCAACCTGACCGCCGTCGGCGCGGACGCCGAGCGCTGGCTGCACATCGCGCAGACGTTCGTCGGCCCGCCCGGCCTCGGCCGCGGGCCGGGGGAGCGGGCGTGATCCGGATCGGCAACGCCTCCGGCTTCTACGGCGACCGGTTCGCCGCCGTCCGCGAGATGCTCACCGGCGGGCCCCTGGACGTGCTGACCGGCGACTACCTGGCCGAGCTGACCATGCTGATCCTCGGCCGCGACCGGCTGAAGGACCCCGCCCGCGGCTACGCCCGCACGTTCCTGCGCCAGCTGGAGGACACCCTCGGCGAGGCCGCCGACCGCGGCGTCAAGATCGTTGCGAATGCGGGCGGGCTCAACCCCGCCGGGCTGGCCGACCGGGTGCGGGAGCTGGCCGACCGGCTCGGCCTGGACGTGGCCGTCGCCCACGTCGAGGGCGACGACCTGCTGCCGCGCGCCGCCGAGCTGGGGTTCGGGCGGCCGCTGACCGCCAACGCCTACCTCGGCGCGTGGGGCATCGCCGAATGCCTGCGCGCCGGCGCCGACGTCGTGGTGACCGGCCGCGTCACCGACGCCTCGCTGGTCGTCGGCCCGGCCGCCGCCCGGTTCGGCTGGGCCCGCGACGACTTCGACGCCCTCGCCGGGGCGGTCGCCGCCGGGCACGTCATCGAGTGCGGCGCCCAGGCGACCGGCGGCAACTACGCGTTCTTCACCGAGCACGACGTCACCGCGCCCGGCTTCCCGATCGCCGAGGTGCACGCCGACGGCACCAGCGTGATCACCAAGCACGAGGGGACCGGCGGCGCCGTCACCGTCGGCACGGTCACCGCGCAGCTGCTGTACGAGATCGGCGGCGCCCGCTACCTCGGCCCCGACGTCACCGCCCGCTTCGACACCCTGGCCCTCACCCCGGACGGACCCGACCGGGTCCGCATCAGCGGCGCGCGCGGCGAGCCCCCGCCGCCGCGGCTGAAGGTGTGCCTCAACCGCCTCGGCGGCTTCCGCAACGCCGTCACGTTCGTGCTGACCGGGCTGGACATCGAGGCCAAGGCCGCGCTGGTGCGCGAGCAGCTCGAACGCGCCCTGAGGCACCGCCCGCCCGCGCACATCCGCTGGACGCTCGCCCGCACCGACCGCCCGGACGCCGGCACCGAGCAGGAGGCCAGCGCCCTGCTGCACTGCGAGGTCAAGGACGCCGACGCCGCCGTGGTCGGGCGGGCGTTCAGCGGCGCCGCGGTCGAGCTGGCGCTGGCCAGCTACCCGGGGTTCCACGTCACCGCGCCGCCCTCGGACGCCTCGCCCTACGGCGTCTACGCGGCCGCGTTCGTCGACGCCGCCGAGGTGCCGCACGTCGCGGTGCTGCCGGACGGCACACGCGTCGCCGTCCCGCCGGCGCCGGTGACCCGCGACCCGTCCGACCCGTCCGACCCGCCGCTGCCCGAACCGCTGCCCGCCGGGCTGCCGACCCGGCGGGTGCCGCTCGGCACGCTGCTCGGCGCCCGCAGCGGCGACAAGGGCGGCGACGCCAACCTCGGCGTGTGGGCGCGCACCGACGACGCCTGGCGCTGGCTGGCCCACCACCTGACCGCCGAGGAGCTGCGCCGCCTGCTGCCCGAGACCGCCGGCCTGCCCGTCCGCCGCCACGTGCTGCCCAACCTGCGCGCCCTCAACTTCGTGGTGGAGGGCCTGCTGGGGGAGGGCGTCGCGGCGCAGGCCCGCTTCGACCCGCAGGCCAAGGCCCTGGGCGAGTGGCTGCGGGCCCGCCACGCCGACGTCCCCGCGGTCCTGCTCGACGGCCAGGGCTGACCGGGCGGGCCGTCCAGCTCCCGCTGCAGGAGCACGGTGTCGACCCAGCGGCCGTGCTCGAACCCCACCCGGCGCAGCCGCCCCGCCGGGGCGAACCCGAACCGGGTGTGCAGCGCGGCGGAGGCGCCGTCGCCGCTGTCGGCGATCACCGCGATCATCTGCCGCGCGCCCGCCTCGATGGACCGTTCCAACAAGGCGCCCGGCAGCGCCCGGCCCAGCCCGCGCCCGGTCCGGCCCGGCGCCACGTGGATCGAGTCCTCGACGGTGTGCCGGTAGGCGGGCCTGGTCAGCCACGGCGCCGCGTAGGCGAACCCGGCGACCCGCCCGTCCTCGGGCGCCTCGGCCACCAGGAACGGCAGGCCCCGCCCGGCGAGCTCGTCGAACCTCCGCCGCCACGCCGCCGCGTCCGGCGGGGTCTCCTCGAAGGTGGCCACCGTGTGGCGGACGTAGTGCGCGAAGATCCCGGCCACCGCCGGGAGGTCCGCGCCCTCGGCGGGGCGGACGGTGATCTGTGCGGCCATCCGGCCATTCTGCCCGGGCGGACCGGCGCTCCGGCCCCCGTCGACCGCCGCCGCCGGGGCCCGCCCGGCGCTACCAGCCGCGTTCGCGCCACTCGGGCAGGGACGGGCGCTCGCGGCCGAGCGTGGAGTCCTTGCCGTGGCCGGGGTAGAACCAGGTCGCGTCCGGGAGCCGGTCGAACACGCGCTCCTCCACGTCGGTCAGCAGCCGCTGGAAGCGCGCCGGGTCGCCCCAGGTGTTGCCGACGCCGCCGGGGAACAGGCTGTCGCCGGTGAACAGGTGCGGGCTGTCGGCCAGCTCGCCGCCCGCGTCGTACAGCAGCGCGATCGACCCGGGCGTGTGGCCGCGCAGGTGGATGACCTCCAGCGCCGCCTCGCCCACGCGGACGGTGGCGCCGTGCTCGACCGGCTCGGCGACCGGTTCGGGCAGCGCCTCGGCGTCCAGCGGATGGGCGACCACCGGCGCGCCGGTCGCCTTGACCACCTCGCTGAGCGCCATCCAGTGGTCCTCGTGCCGGTGCGTGGTGACGATCCGGCCGAGCGGCCCGTCGCCGATCAGCTCCAGCAGCCGGGGCGCCTCGTTGGCCGCGTCGATCAGCAGCTGGTCGCCGGTGGCGGTACAGCGCAGCAGGTAGGCGTTGTTGTCGTACGGGCCGACCGCCACCTTGGTGATCGTCAGGCCGGGCAGCTCCCGCACGTCCGGCCTGCCGCCGACCTCGACGTCTCCGGTGTAGCTCATCGCCGTCCTCCCGTCGGTGCGCGGCCGGGGCGGGGCCCGGCCGGACGACCATCTTCCCGTATCGCCGGTGCGGCCGCGCGTGCGGGCGGTTTGAGTCGCCAGACGCAACCGCACCGTGCCGTACCGGACGGAGTTCCCGCATTCTCCGTACCACCATCGTCATAGGCGGTCGGAAACGGCGACCCGGGAGGACGGTGACGCGGTGGTGACGAGGTCCCCCTTCGAGCGCGGCGCGGCGCCGCGGTCGGGCGGCCCGGCGGGCGAGGAGGTCCGGCCGGACCGCCTCCTGCGGGCCGCCGAGGGCCTGCTGCGGACGTGCGGGCAGGACGCGGCGGTCGCCGCGGCCGTGCTGGCCGTGGTGCTGCTCGGAGTGCTGGCCCAGGTCGCCCACGGGGGCGGCGGCCTGGGCGCGGTCCCGCTGGCGCTGCTGGCCGCGCTGGCCGTGGCGTTCGCCGTCTCGGCGGCGCTGGCGGTCCGGTCGCGCCTGGCGGTGCTGCCCGCGCTCGGCGAGATCCGCGCCCGCACCGGCGCGCCGCTCGACCCGGGCGCGCCGTGGACGCCGTTCGCGCTCGGCACGGCGCTGGAGGAGCGGGTGCTCGACGAGCAGCTGCGGCGGCTGCTGTCGGCGGCGCACCGCTGCTGCGAGCTGGCCTGGCGGGCGGTGGTGTGGGCGGTGGCGACCGCCGGGCTGTACGTCTGCTGGACCCTGGCCGCGGTCGCGGCCGGCGCGGGCGGGTGATCCGTTGATCGACCACGACGTACGGCCCGGGAGCTTCTGGGAGCTGCTGGCGGCGACCGACCGGCAGGCGCTGCGGGCGATGGGGCGCCGCACCGACATCCCGCCCGGCGGCATGCTGTGCCACCAGGGGGTGGCGGCCGCGGGCGTGTACGTGGTGTTCAAGGCCGGCGCGCGCACGTCCGGCAACGTCGTCGCCAAGGAGTTCGTCGACTCCAGCGAAGGCGACGAGTCCATCATCGACCTGTTCGGGTCGGGCGACCTGGTGGGCGCGCTGGCGCCGTGGGGGCATCCGCAGCGCGGGTCGGTGGCGGCGCTCGACCACGTCACGGCGCTGCGCGTGGACCGGGGCAAGTTCGCCGGGCTGCTGGCCGCCAACCCGCGCGTGACCGAGGCGATGATGCACGCGGTCGCGCAGAGCGTCACGTTCGGCGGCCGGCGGCACGCGGTGCGCGCGGCCGAGCACCCGCAGCGCCTGGCCTACCACCTGCTGGAACTGGCGCACCGGTTCGGCGAGCGCACCGCCCGCGGCATCGAGGTGCCGACCCGGCTCAGCCAGGCGGACCTGGCGAACTGGGCGGGCATCTCCCGCGAGACCCTGGTGCGCTGGTTCCGGCGGTGGCGCGCCAAGGGCATCCTGGACCGCCGCAGCCGCCCCCTGATCATCCTGGACGCCGAGGCGCTGCGCCGGGCGGCCGGCCCGTGGGGCGACGACTGGTCCGCCCTGCTGCCGGCCGTCGCCGCCGGGACCCTGCCCGCGGGAGGCGGCGCCGTCCCGGCGGCGCCCGCCTCGGCCAGCGCCGCGTCCGGCGCCGTCATCGCCGCGCCCACACCGGTGCCGCTGGAGCCGTCCGGGCAGGCGGCGCCGCGCCTGCCGGCCGACAACCCGTACTTCACCGGGCGCGCGGTCAGCCTCGGCAAGCTCGACATGCTGCTGGCGCAGGCCGAGACGCCGCGCGCCGTCGTCATCCAGGGCATGGCGGGCGTCGGCAAGACGACGCTGGCGCTGCACTGGGCGCACCGGGTCGCCGACCGCTTCCCCGACGGCGTCGTCTTCACCGACCTGCGCGGCACCGGCCGCGCCCCGGTCACCGCGGCCGAGGCGATGGGGCAGGTGCTGCGCGGCCTCGGCGTCCCCGGCGACCAGCTGTCGCGCGGCGAGGCCGAGCTGGCCGCGCAGTGCCGCTCGCTGCTGGCCGGACGGCGCGCCCTGCTGGTGCTGGACGACGCCGCCGGCGCCGAGCAGATCCGCCCGCTGCTGGCCGCCATGGGCGCGGGCCTGGCGGTGGTGACGACGCGGCGGCGGCTTTCCGTGCCGCTGGAGGGCGCCGACATCCGCACGCTGGAGCTGCGGGAGATGACGCCGGACGAGGCGGTCGACCTGTTCGCCGCGGTGCTCGGCCCCGGCGACCGCCGGGTGCGCGACGACCGCGGCGCCGCCCTGCGGCTCGCCCGCGAGTGCGGCTTCCTGCCGCTGGCCCTCGGCATCATGGCGGGCCGGCTGGCCGACAACCCCGGCGAGTCCGTCGACGAGACGCTGCGGCAGCTCGCCGACCCCGACGGCGCCGCCTCCGGGGGCTACGCCGGCGCGGGCTACGGCGGCGGCCTGCGCGAGCCCGGCCCGCACGGCGCCGGCGGCCCGCACGTCCTGCACGGCGTGCTCAGCCCCACCTTCGAGGTCGCCTACCGGGGGCTGCGCCGCGACCAGCGCGCCGCGTTCCGCAGACTCGGCCTGCCGGCCGGCCCCGACTTCACGCCGCGCGTGCTGGCCGCGCTGCTCGACCGCCCGGAGGACGAGGCGCGCGAATGCCTGGAAGGGCTGCGGCAGGCGTACCTGGTGCACGACGTCGCCCCCGGCCGGTACCGCATGCACGACCTGCTGCGCGACTTCGCCCGCGAACGCGGCCTCATCGAGGACGCCGACAACGACCGCCTGGCCGCGCAGCGCCGCATGCTGGCCCGCTACCTGGCCGACGCGCGGCGGGCCGGGGCCGCGCTGGGGCGGCGCCGCCGCCCCGCCCTGCACACCGCCGACGACGCCGCCGACACCCCCAGGGACGGCCGGGCGTCCGCACGGGCTCAGAGCCTGGCGTGGTTCGAGGCGGAACGGCGCAACCTGGTGGCGGCCGTCAAGCAGGCCGCCCGGCTCGGCCTGCACCGCACCTGCTGGGAGCTGGCCGACGCGCTGTTCGACTTCCAGCACTTCCGCCGCTACACCGACGACAACATCGCCGTGCAGCAGGCGGGCCTGCACGCCGCCCGCACCGAGGAGGACTGGACGGCCGCCGCCGTCATGCTGCACAACCTGGCCGTCGCGCACGCCGTCGTCGGCCGGTCCGTCCAGGCCATCGGATACGGCGAGGACGCCCGCCGCGGCTTCCGGTCGCTGGACCCGCCCAACCGGTTCGGCGAGGCGGCGGCGCTGGCGAACCTGGCCGACGTGCACACCACCCTGGGCCGCTACCCGACGGCCATCGCCCACGCGCGGCGCTCCCTGAACATCCACCGCGAGCTCGGCGACGGCGGCGGCATCGCCGACGCGCAGGAGATCCTGGCCCGCGCCCACCTGGGCCTGGCCGCCTACGACGCCGCCCTGGAGCACGCGGGCGGGGCACTGCGCATCCGCCGCCGGATCGGCGACATGCCCGGCGTGGCCGAGGCACTGCTCACCCTCGCGCAGGTGCACCGGCGCAAGGGCGCCGTGCACGCCGCCGTGTCCCGCGCCCTGGAGGCCCTGTACATCCGCCAGGAGCAGGCCGACCGGTTCGGCGCCGCGCAGGCGCTCACCGAGCTGGCCCGCATGTACAACGCGCTGGGCCTGCGCGACCTGGCATTGCAGGACGCCCAGGAGGCGCTGAGCACCTACCGCGCCCTGGGCGCCCGGCACGGCGAGGCCCGCGCGCTGGCCACCCTCGGCATGCTGATGTGCGACGCGGCCCGCTTCGCCGAGGCGTTCAGCTACTGCGGGGAGGCGCTGCGGCTGCACCGCGAGGTCGGCGACCGGCACGGCGAGGCCGAGACCCTCGCCCAGATCGGCAGCGTGTGCTGGCGCCTGGGCCGCTACCCCGAGGCGCGCGAGCAGCTGCTGCGCGCCCTGGAGATCCGCCGCGAGATCGGCGACCTGCACGGCGAGGCGCACGACCTGGAGCACCTGTCGGTGGTGCAGCGCCGCATGGAACGCCACCAGGAGGCGTTCGTCCTCGGCCTGGAGGCCCTGGACCTGTGGCACCGGCTGGGCGCGCGGGGCGGGCTGGCCACCACGCTCGGCAGCCTCGCCCGCACCTACCTGCGGCTGGGCCTGCACGAGGAGGCCGAGCACGCCGCCCGGCAGGCGCTGGAGATCCGCCGCGAGATCGACGACTCCTACGGCATGGGCGTCGGCCTGGACACCTACGCCATGGTGCTGCTGCGCAGCGGCCGCCCGAAGGAGGCCCTCGACACCGAGCTGGAGGCGCTGCGCGTCCTCGGCGAGGTCGGCGACCGGCACAGCGAGGGCACCGCGCTGGTGCACCTGGCGTCCATCCACCTGAGCCTGGACCGGGCCGAGGAGGCGCTGGAGGCGGGCCGGCGCGCGCTCGACACCGCCACCGAGCTCGGCGACACCCGCGGGCAGGCCTACTCCCTGCACACCATGGGACGCGCCTGCCAGCGCCTCGGCCGGCACGCCCGCGCCGTCGGGCACTTCGACGCCGAGCTCGCCATCCGCCGCGAGATGGGCGACCTGCGCGGCCAGCGCGCCGCGCTGGACCGGCGGCGCGCGTCGCACCTGGCGCTCGGCGACCACGCCGCCGCAGCGGACTGCGCGCGCCGCGTCCAGGCCATCGACCAGTGGCTGCGGTCGGCCCGGGCCGCCGACGAGGACCCGGCCCGGGCCGAATGATCTTCGGTTCGTTGCGGGTCCTGTGCCGTTCTACGCGGTCCGCCGGCGCACCGCCGCGTTTCACTGGGATCGGGGGTACCTGTGCGGCTTCCGCCTGCCGGGAGCGGAGAGGAGGCGAATTGACGACCACCACCCCGCGCATCACCACGTTCTGGGACGCCCTCCCCGAACGCGCGCGCACGGCGCTGCGCGAGGCCGCCACCACGGCCCTGATCAAACCGGGCACCTTCCTGATGCGCGAGCACACCCGCGGCGCCCAGGTGTACGTCCTGCTCCAGGGCGCGGTGAAGGTGTGGGTGGACCACGCCGGGGAGATCGCCATCCTGGACGTGCTCGGCCCCGGCGACCTGGTCGGCGAGGTGGAGGCCGCGGACGGCGGCGTCCGGCACGCCAACGTGGAGGCCCTCACCCCCGTGGAGGCGCTGGTGGTGCCCGCGGCGCGGTTCCGGGCCGTCCTGGACGCCCACCCGGGCGCCGCGTGGGCGGTGGCCGCGGTGCTGGCCGAGCGGCTGCGCGACGCCAACGAGCTGCGCATCGCGCACTTCCCCGACGACGCCGAACGCCGCCTGGCCAGCCGCCTGCTGCGGCTCACGGCGCGCTTCGGCCGCCCCGGCCCGGGCGGCGGCTACGAGATCACCGTGCCCGTCCACCAGCAGGACCTCGGCCGCTGGGCGGGCATGGGCCGCCGCCGGGTCGCCCAGATCCTGGCGGGCGAACGGGTGCGCGGCGGCCTCGGCATGGCCCGCAACATGATCACCGTGCGGTCGCTGGACGCGCTGCGCCGCCTGTCCGGCGACCCCGACCTCGGCCCCGGCGGCGGCTGACCCGCCCCCCCGGAGGAGACGGCCCAGGTCGGCGCCGGCCGGATGGGGTCGCTCCGATGGGGAACAATGACGATCATGAAGTACCCGATCTGTGCGACGTGCGGCGTCCAGTACGGGGAGCCGCGTGAGGACTGCCCGATCTGCCTGGACGAGCGGCAGTACGTCGGGTGGGACGGTCAGCGCTGGACGACCCTGGAGGAGCTGCGCGCCGCCGGACACCGCGGCCGGATCGAGGAGGAGGGCGAGGGCATCATCGGGGTGGGCGCCGAGCCGCCCACCTCCATCGGGCAGCGCGCCCTGCTGGTGCGGACGCCGTCCGGCAACGTGCTGTGGGACATGATCACCCTCATCGACGACGACCTGGTCCGCCAGGTGCGCGAGCTGGGCGGCGTCTCGGCGATCGCGATCAGCCACCCGCACTACTACGGCTCGATGATCGAGTGGGCGCACGCCTTCGACGCCCCCGTCTACATCCACGAGGCCGACCGCCAGTGGGTCGCGCGCCCCGACGACGCGGTGCGCTTCTGGTCGGGCGACACCCTGGAGATCGGCGACGGGCTCACCCTCATCAACGCGGGCGTGCACTTCGCCGGCGGCCAGGTGCTGCACTGGCGCGACGGCGAGGACGGGGAGGGCGCCCTGCTCTCCGGCGACATCCTGCAGGTCGTGCAGGACCGCCGCTGGGTCAGCTTCATGTGGTCCTACCCCAACTTCATCCCCGAGCGGCCCCGGACGATCCGCCGGGCGCTGCGCCTGCTGGAGCCCTACAACTTCCGGCGGGTGTACGGCGCCTGGTGGCGGCGCATCGTCTACGCCGACGGCAAGGCGGCCGTCCAGCGCTCCTACGACCGCTACCTGGACTTCGCCCTGGACGATGGCCGGCCGGCCTGACGACGCCGCCGAGGCGGGGCACAGGATGCGCGCCGACGCGCGACGCAACCGGGCGCGCATCCTGGCCGCCGCCGAGGAGGTGTTCGCCGAGAAGGGCGAAGGCGCCTCCACCGAGGAGGTGGCGTCCCGCGCCGGGGTGGCGATCGGCACGGTGTTCCGGCACTTCCCGACCAAGCGCGACCTGCTCGCGGCGATCATGAAGGAGCTGCGGGCCCGGCTGGTCGGCGAGGCCGCCGCCCTGGCGGCGCGCGCCGACCCCGCCACCGCCTTCTTCGACTACTTCGCGTTCCTGGTGGAACGGGCGGCCCGGGTGCGCACCGTGCTCGGCCTGCTGGCCGCCGAGGGGATGGGCGTCGAACCGGGCGACCAGATCCGCGCCCTGCAACAGGCGGTCGGCGAACTGCTGGCGGCCGCCCAGCGCGCCGGGGCCGTGCGCCCGGACGTCGGGATCGACGAGGTCATGGCGATCCTCACCGCCGCCTGCCAGGGGGCGCTGCACGGGGCGTGGGACGACGACCTGCGGCGCCGCACCCTGGCCGTCGTCTTCGACGGCCTGCGCCCCCGCCCCTGAGAACAACCGGCCCCCGCGCGGCGCCGCGGCGGCCACGATGGGGCCCATGCAAGCAGAACCATCCGCGCGGCCGCCCCTGCGGGGCCTGGCCGGCAGGGCCGCCGCGCTGCTCACCGACGCGGCGTTCGCCCTGCCCGGGATCGACCGCACCGAGATCCACTGTGACGCGGGGAACACGGCGAGCGCGGCCGTCGCGCGCGCACTCGGCTACCGGCTCGACCGCCTCCAGGACCACGGCCGCGGCCTTCCCGCCGAGACCGGCCGCGACATGGTCTGGGTCATGCCGCGGGACGCCTACGAGGGCGGCGAGGCGCGGCGCCGCGCCCGCGCCCTGCGCGTCGGCTGAACCGAGCCCCCGAACCGGCCCGCCGAATCGAGCCCGCCGAATCGAGCCCGCCGAACCGGGTCCGGTGCCGGGCGTCGCGGCGCGGGCGGGTTCCGGTAGCGAGAGATCTTCGAACACGTGTACGGTTCGATGGTGTCGCCCGGCCCCCGCGGGAGCGGGCGCCGACCACAATCGGAAGCGGGCCGGGACCGGCACGAAATGCGGCGGCTCGACGTCGCGTTATGCCCCCGGGGGAGTGTCGTGCCGCGTGGCCGTGCCCCCTGGTTGCCCGAGGCCATCGTGTCTCCCCAACGCGCCCAGACAAGGAACCGGAAGAACGCCGTGCATGACCGACTCATCGTGCGTGGAGCGCGCGAGCACAACCTGAAGGACGTCTCGCTGGACCTGCCCCGGGACGCCATGATCGTGTTCACCGGGCTGTCGGGATCGGGCAAGTCGTCCCTGGCGTTCGACACGATCTTCGCCGAGGGGCAGCGCCGGTACGTGGAGTCGCTGTCGGCCTACGCGCGCCAGTTCCTCGGCCAGATGGACAAGCCCGACGTCGACTTCATCGAGGGCCTGTCCCCGGCGGTGTCCATCGACCAGAAGTCCACCAGCAAGAACCCGCGCTCCACGGTCGGCACGATCACCGAGGTCTACGACTACCTGCGGCTGCTGTACGCGCGCATCGGCCACCCGCACTGCCCGGTGTGCCGCCGCCCGATCAGCCGCCAGGCCCCCCAGCAGATCGTCGACCGGGTGCTGGAGCTGCCGGAGGGCTCCCGCTTCCAGGTGCTCGCCCCGGTCATCCGCGGCCGCAAGGGCGAGTACGCCGAGCTGTTCCGCGAGCTGCAGTCCAAGGGCTACTCCCGGGCGATGGTGGACGGGCAGGCGGTCCGGCTGGACGACCCGCCCAAGCTCAAGAAGCAGGAGAAGCACGACATCGCCGTGATCGTCGACCGGCTGACGGTCAAGCAGTCGGCGCGCCAGCGGCTGGCCGACTCGGTGGAGACCGCGCTCGCCCTGGCCGGCGGCACGATCGTGCTGGACTTCGTCGACCTGCCCGAGGACGACGAGGGCCGCACCCGGATGTACTCCGAGCACCTGTACTGCCCGTACGACGACCTGTCGTTCGACGAGCTGGAGCCCCGCTCGTTCTCGTTCAACTCCCCCTACGGCGCCTGCCCCGACTGCACCGGCCTGGGCACCCGCATGGAGGTCGATCCCGAGCTGGTCGTGCCCGACCCGTCCCTCACCCTGGGCGAGGGCGCCATCCAGCCGTGGTCCAACGGGCACGTCAGCGACTACTTCCTGCGGCTGCTGTCGGCCCTGGGCGACGCCATGGGCTTCGACCTCAACACCCCGTGGGAGAAGCTCCCGGCCAAGGCGCGCAAGGCGATCCTGAACGGCCACTCCACGCAGGTGCACGTCCGCTACAAGAACCGCTACGGGCGCACCCGCTCCTACTACACCGCCTACGAGGGCGTCATCCCCTACATCCAGCGGCGGCACTCGGAGGCCGAGAGCGACTCCACCCGCGAGCGCTTCGAGGGCTACATGCGCGAGATCCCGTGCCCGTCGTGCGAGGGCGCGCGGCTCAAGCCGTACGTGCTGGCGGTCACCATGGGCGGCAAGTCGATCGCCGAGGTCGCGGCCATGCCGATCGGCGAGTGCGCCAAGTTCCTGCTGTCGCTGGAGCTGAGCGAGCGCGAGAAGCACATCGCCGAGCGCGTGCTGAAGGAGATCAACGCGCGGCTGGGCTTCCTGCTGGACGTCGGCCTGGACTACCTCAGCCTGGACCGCGCCTCGGCCACCCTGGCCGGCGGCGAGGCGCAGCGCATCCGGCTGGCCACCCAGATCGGGTCCGGCCTGGTGGGCGTGCTGTACGTGCTGGACGAGCCGTCCATCGGCCTGCACCAGCGCGACAACCACCGGCTGCTGGAGACCCTGCTGCGGCTGCGCGACATGGGCAACACGCTGATCGTCGTCGAGCACGACGAGGACACCATCCGGGCGGCCGACTGGGTGGTCGACATCGGCCCGCGGGCCGGCGAGCACGGCGGCCGCATCGTGGTGTCCGGCACCGTCGACGAGCTGCTGGCCAGCGAGGAGTCCCTGACCGGCGCCTACCTGTCGGGCCGCCGCCAGATCCCCGTGCCGAAGGTGCGCCGGCCCCGGCAGAAGGGCCGCGAGATCGTCGTCAAGGGCGCCCGGCAGAACAACCTGCGCAATGTGGACGTGGCGTTCCCGCTCGGGCTGTTCACCGCCGTCACCGGGGTGTCCGGGTCCGGCAAGTCCACGCTGGTCAACGACATCCTCTACAACGCGCTGGCCAAGCAGCTGCACGGCGCCAAGACCGTGCCCGGCCGGCACCGCCGGGTCACCGGCGTCGAGCAGCTCGACAAGGTGGTGCACGTCGACCAGTCGCCGATCGGCCGCACGCCGCGCTCCAACCCGGCCACCTACACCGGCGTGTTCGACCACATCCGCAAGCTGTTCGCGCAGACCACCGAGGCCAAGGTGCGCGGCTACCAGCCCGGCCGGTTCTCCTTCAACGTCAAGGGCGGCCGCTGCGAGAACTGCTCCGGCGACGGCACCATCAAGATCGAGATGAACTTCCTGCCGGACGTCTACGTGCCCTGCGAGGTGTGCCACGGCGCCCGCTACAACCGGGAGACCCTGGAGGTCCACTACAAGGGCAAGACGATCGCCGAGGTCCTCGACATGCCGATCGAGGAGGCCACCGAGTTCTTCGAGCCGGTCTCGGCGATCCACCGGCACCTGAAGACTTTGAACGACGTGGGCCTGGGCTACGTGCGGCTCGGGCAGCCCGCGCCCACCCTGTCGGGCGGCGAGGCGCAGCGCGTCAAGCTCGCCGCCGAGCTGCAGCGCCGCTCCACCGGCCGCACCATCTACGTGCTGGACGAGCCCACCACCGGCCTGCACTTCGAGGACATCCGGCGGCTGCTCGGAGTGCTGAACGGCCTGGTCGACAAGGGCAACACGGTGATCGTCATCGAGCACAACCTGGACGTCATCAAGACGGCCGACTGGATCATCGACATGGGCCCCGAGGGCGGCTCGCGCGGCGGTACCGTCGTCGCCGCGGGCACGCCCGAGGACGTGGCGAAGGTCGAGGCCAGCCACACCGGCACGTTCCTGGCCAAGCTCCTCGACTGACCGGGGCGCGAGCGCGGCGCCCCGGCCGACCCCGGTTCCGCCGTCCCGCAGGCCGTGCCCGAGGATCGGAGTGAACCATCGGGGGAGCGCGCACGTGCTCTCTGGTGACAAGTGGCAACGGACTGTATCGACATATGAGAGGACACGGCATGGCACAGGAGCCCGCACCGCGGACCGGACACGGCGAGCGGGCGGCCGAAGAAGGCAGCTCCCGCCGCGGGGTCCTGTTCGGCGTCGGCCTGGCGGGGGCCGCGGGCGTGCTCGCGGCGTGCGGCGGGTCCGGCGACTCGGACGGCGGCGCCTCCGGGACGGCGGGCGGCGGTGCACTGGCCCAGGCGAGCGAGATCCCGGTCGGCGGCGGCAAGGTGTTCAAGGCCCAGAAGGTCGTGGTGACCCAGCCGCAGCAGGGGCAGTTCAAGGCGTTCGACGTCACCTGCCCGCACCGCGGCTGCCCGGTCGACGCGGTGTCCGGCGGCACCATCAACTGCCCCTGCCACGGCAGCAAGTTCGACATCAACGACGGCTCGGTCGTCAGCGGCCCGTCCGACAAGGGCCTGACCGCCAAGCAGATCAACGTCCAGGGCGGGCAGATCACCCTGGCCTAGGAGAACGCGGCGGGGCGGGCGGTTCCGGCGGCCGGCGCCGCCGGTGCGGCCGCCCGCCCCGGATCCGCGGCGGGCGCCCGGCCGTCGGCGGGGGCTACTAGGCTTTCTGCCGTGGCAGATCCGGCGACCTACCGACCCGCACCGGGCTCCATCCCCGAGTCCCCGGGGGTGTACCGGTTCCGCGACGAGCACGGCCGGGTCGTGTACGTGGGCAAGGCGAAGAACCTGCGGTCCCGGCTGAACTCCTACTTCGCGGACTTCGCCGGCCTGCACCCGCGCACCCAGACGATGCTGCAGACCGCGGCGCGCGTCGACTGGACGGTGGTGCGGACCGAGGTCGAGGCGCTGCAGCTGGAGTACTCCTGGATCAAGGAGTTCGACCCGCGCTTCAACGTCCGCTACCGCGACGACAAGTCCTACCCCTATCTGGCCGTCACCCTGGACGAGGAGTTCCCGCGGGTGATGGTGATGCGCGGCGCCAAGCGCAAGGGGGTGCGCTACTTCGGGCCGTACTCCCACGCCTGGGCGATCCGCGAGACGGTCGACCAGCTGCTGCGGGTGTTCCCGGTGCGCACGTGCCGCCCCGGCGTCTTCAAGCGGCAGCGCCAGCTCGACCGGCCCTGCCTGCTCGGCTACATCGACAAGTGCTCGGCGCCGTGCGTCGGCCGCGTCACCGCCGACGAGCACCGGCGGCTGGCCGAGGACTTCTGCGACTTCATGGCGGGCGACACCGCGCGGTTCACCAAGCGGCTGGATGCCGAGATGCGCGCGGCCGCCGCCGAGCAGGAGTACGAGCGGGCCGCCCGGCTGCGCGACGACATCCGCGCCCTGGAGCGGGCGCTGGAGAAGCAGGCCGTGGTCCTCGGCGACCGCACCGACTGCGACATGATCGCCTTCGCCGAGGACGAGCTGGAGGCCGCCGTCCAGGTGTTCTACGTGCGCGGCGGCCGCATCCGCGGCCAGCGCGGCTGGGTGGTCGACAAGGTCGAGGCGGTCACCACCGCCGACCTGGTCGAGCACTTCCTCACCCAGATCTACGGCGAGAGCGAGGCGGTGCCGCGCGAGGTCTGCGTGCCCGCGCTGCCCCCGGACGCCGACGCCATGACCGAGCTGCTGGCCGAGCGGCGCGGCGGGCCGGTGCGGCTGCGCGTCCCCCGGCGCGGCGACAAGAAGGCCCTGCTCGACACCGTCGAACGCAACGCCGTGGAGGCGCTCAAGCAGCACAAGACCCGCCGGGCCGCCGACCTGACCACCCGCAGCCGGGCGCTGCGCGAGCTGCAGGAGGCCCTGGAGCTGGCCGAGGCGCCGCTGCGCATCGAGTGCTACGACGTGTCCAACCTGCAGGGCACCAACGTGGTCGCGTCCATGGTGGTGTTCGAGGACGGGCTGGCCCGCAAGAGCGAGTACCGCCGGTTCAGCATCAAGGCCGTCGAGGGCCAGGACGACGTGCGCTCCATCCACGAGGTGATCACCCGCCGGTTCCGGCGGTACCTGGCCGAGCGCGAGAAGACCGGCGAGCTCGACACCCTCGGCGACACCCGTCCGGACGACGCCGAGGACGCGGCGGGCGCGCGGGGCGCGCACCAGCCGATCGACCCCGAGACCGGAAAGCCCCGCAAGTTCGCCTACCCGCCCAATCTGGTCGTGGTGGACGGCGGCCCGCCCCAGGTGGCGGCGGCGCAGCGGGCCCTGGACGAGCTGGGCGTCGACGACGTGGCGGTGTGCGGCATCGCCAAGCGGCTGGAGGAGATCTGGCTGCCCGGCGAACCCGACCCGGTGATCCTGCCGCGCAACAGCGAGGGCATGTTCCTCGTCCAGCGGGTCCGCGACGAGGCGCACCGGTTCGCGATCAACTACCACCGGCAGCGGCGGTCCAAGGCGATGACGGCCAGCGAGCTGGACGGGGTGCCCGGCCTCGGCCCGGTCCGCCGGGCGGCGCTGCTCAAGCACTTCGGCTCGGTGAAGCGGCTGAAGGAGGCCACGCCCGAGCAGGTCGCCGAGGTCCCCGGCATCGGCCTGCGCAGTGCCGAGGCCATCCTCGCCGCCCTGCACGGCACCGCCTCCGCGCCCCGCCCGGCCGGGCCCTCCGGCGCGTCCGACGCGTCGGCGACCGGGGCGGGCGAGCCGCAGGGCGCGGACGGCGCGGGGGAAGAACTGCGTACGCCGTCGAGCCAGGGGGGAGCAGCGGTGAGCGGCGGGCGCACGGGGGCGGCCGGCGCGGGTACGGACACGGGCATGCGCGGCGAGCACAGGGGGAGGCCGACATGAGCACCGACAAACACGTCCCGGACATCGTGATCATCACCGGCATGTCCGGGGCGGGCCGCAGCACGGCCGCCAAGGCGCTGGAGGACCTGGACTGGTTCGTGGTCGACAACCTGCCGCCGGCGCTGCTGGCGACCATGGCCGACCTGGGCGGCCGGGTGAAGGACGCGGTGCCCCGCATCGCCATGGTGGTCGACGTGCGCAGCCGCGCCTTCACCGAGGACCTGCACTCGGCCATCGCCGAGCTGGAGGCGCGCGGGGTGCACCCCCGCGTGGTGTTCCTGGAGGCCGGCGACGCCGACCTGGTCCGCCGGTTCGAGAGCGTGCGGCGCCCGCACCCGCTGCAGGACGACGGCCGCCTGGTCGACGGCATCGCCCGCGAGCGCGAGCTGGTCCGCGAGGTGCGCGCCGAGGCCGACCTGGTGATCGACACCAGCGGGCTCAACGTGCACGAGCTGCGCACCAAGATCGTCAGCTTCTTCGGCCCCGACACCGGCGAGTCCAGCCTGCGCGCGACCGTGGTGTCGTTCGGCTACAAGTACGGCCTGCCCGTGGACGCCGACCTCGTCGTCGACTGCCGCTTCCTGCCCAACCCGCACTGGGTGCCCGAGCTGCGGCCCAAGACCGGCCGCGACGCGGCGGTGCGCGACTACGTGCTGGGCCGGCGCGGCGCCAAGGAGTTCCTGGACGCCTACACCGAGGTCCTGCGGCTGCTGGCCGAGGGCTACGAACGGGAGGGCAAGCACTACGTGACGCTGGCCGTGGGTTGCACCGGAGGCAAGCACCGCAGCGTGGCCATGGCCGAGCAGCTGGCCGCGCGGCTGCGCGACGACGGCATCGACGTGCAGGTCGCCCACCGTGACCTGGGCCGTGAGTGACGGGCGGGCCGGGAGCGCGACGGTGAATCCCCCAGGACCCCGGGTCGTCGCGCTCGGCGGCGGCCACGGGCTGTACGCCTCCCTGTCGGCGCTGCGGCGCGTCACCCGGCGGCTGTGCGCGGTCGTCACCGTCGCCGACGACGGCGGGTCGAGCGGGCGGCTGCGCCGCGAGCTGGGCGTGCTGCCGCCCGGCGACCTGCGCATGGCGCTGGCGGCGCTGTGCGGCGACGACGACTGGGGCCGGACGTGGCGCGACGTCGTCCAGCACCGGTTCCGCAGCGAGGGCGCGCTGCACGAGCACGCCGTCGGCAACCTGCTGATCGTCGCCCTGTGGGAGCTGCTCGGCGCCCAGGCCCTCACCAACGGCGGCGCGAAGAGCGGCGCGAACGGCGACCGCGCGGACGGCGCCCCGTCCGACGGGGCGCTGACGCGGGCCGCCGTGCCCGCCGCCGGAGGCGCCGTCGTGGCGCGGACGTTCGAACCCGCCCCCGTGCCCGGCCCCGGCGAGGGCGGCGCCGCGCGCCGCGAGGACCCGACCGTCGCCGGGCTGGACTGGGTGGGGCGGCTGCTGGGCGCCCACGGCCGGGTGCTGCCGATGGCGTCGGTCCCGCTGGACATCGTCGCGCAGGTGCGCGGCGCCGACCCCGACGCGCCCGACGCCGTCACCGAGGTCAAGGGGCAGGTGGCGTGCGCCAAGACCCCCGGCAAGGTGCTCAGCGTGTCGCTGGTGCCGCCCGACCCGCCCGCGTGCCCGGACGCGGTGCGCGCCGTGGAGGAGGCCGACTGGGTCGTGTTCGGCCCCGGCTCGTGGTTCACCAGCGTGCTGCCGCACCTGAAGGTTCCCGAGCTGGCGCGCGCCCTGACCGAGACCAAGGCCCGGCGGATCGTCGCCCTCAACCTGGCCCCGCAGCCCGGCGAGACCGACGACTTCTCGCCGCAGACCCACCTGGAGGTGCTGCAGGACCACGCGCCCGACCTGCGCGTGGACGTGGTCGTCGCCGACCGCGGCGTGGTGGACGACCCGGCCGCCCTGGACAGGGCCGTCAAGGACCTGGGCGGGCGGCTGCTGCTGGCCGACGTCGCCGCCGACGACGGGTCGCCGCGTCACGATCCCGCCCGGCTGGCCCAAGCCTTCGTGAAGATTTTCCGTGAGTGAGGCCCGGCCGGGCCGACATCGGCCACACTGCTGGGAGTTCACAAGGGGGAGGGTTCATCTATGGCGATGACCGGTGTGGTGAAGGACGAGCTGAGCAGGCTGTCGATCATGAAGCCGTGCTGCCGCAAGGCGGAGGTGTCGACGCTGCTGCGCTTCGCCGGCGGCCTGCACCTGGTCAGCGGGCGGATCGTGATCGAGGCCGAGATCGACACCGGCGCGGCGGCGCGGCGGCTGCGCAAGGACATCGCCGAGGTCTTCGGGCACACCTCCGACGTGGTGGTGCTCGCGCCGAGCGGGCTGCGCAAGGGCAACCGGTACGTGGTCCGGGTGTTCCGCGACGGCGAGTCGCTGGCCCGCCAGACCGGGCTGATCGACAACAACGGGCGCCCGGTGCGCGGCCTGCCCCGGCACGTGGTCGCGGGCGCGGCCTGCGACGCCGAGTCGGCCTGGCGGGGGGCGTTCCTGGCGCACGGCTCGCTGACCGAGCCCGGCCGGTCGATGTCGCTGGAGGTGACCTGCCCCGGGCCGGAGGCCGCGCTCGCCCTGGTCGGCGCCGCCCGCCGGCTGAAGATCCACGCCAAGGCCCGCGAGGTGCGCGGGGTGGACCGGGTGGTGGTGCGCGACGGCGACGCGATCAGCGCGCTGCTCACCCGGCTCGGCGCGCACGACAGCGTGCTGGCCTGGGAGGAGCGGCGGATGCGCCGCGAGGTGCGGGCCACCGCCAACCGGCTGGCCAACTTCGACGACGCCAACCTGCGCCGCTCGGCGCGCGCCGCGGTCGCCGCCGGCGCCCGGGTGGCGCGGGCGCTGGAGATCCTCGGCGACGACGCGCCCGAGCACCTGGTGAACGCGGGCAAGCTGCGGCTGGAGCACAAGCAGGCGTCGCTGGAGGAGCTCGGCCAGCTCGCCGACCCGCCGCTGACCAAGGACGCCATCGCCGGGCGGATCCGCCGGCTGCTGGCGATGGCCGACAAGCGCGCCCAGGACCTGGGCATCCCCGGCACCGAGGCCAACCTCACCGCCGAGATGCTCGCCCCCTGACCGGACCCGGCCACCGGGCGGTGCCGCCGGACGCGCGTCGGCGGCCCGTCCACCGGTGTTCACGGGCCGTTCGCCGGGCGGTGGTTGGGTGCCGCGCATGCGTGCGTACCTGGCCGTCGCCGTACGGCGTCCCGGAGACCGGATCGACCCGGCCGTCCTCACCGCCGCCCGCCGCTCGATCGCCGAGGCGGTGCCCGTCCCGCCGGACCGCTGGCGCACCGCCGAGTGGCTGTCGCCGGACGGCGGCGCCGCACTGCTGGCCTGGTCGAACGAACCGCCCGAGGCGCCCTTCCCCGACCCGATCCTCACCTCCGGGGAGCGGGCCCTCGGCTACTGCGGCTACCTGGGCGGCAAGGGCGAGGCGGACCTGCTGCTGGCCGCCGACCGGCTCGACGACCGCGTGGACGACCTCGGCGGCTGCTTCTCGGTGTTCCGGCTCGGCCCGGACGGACTGCAGGCCGCCACGTCCCTCACCCGGGCGTGCCCCGTCTACCACGCCGAGGCCGGCGGGCTGCGGTTCGCCGCCTCGCGGGCGCTGCTGGCGCACCTGGCGGCCCGCTCCGCGGCGACCGGGCTGAGCCGCCCGGCGCCCGTCTACGCCGTCATGGGCCTGCAGGCGCTGGTGCGGCACGGGTTCTTCGCCTCCGACGAGACGCCGTTCGAGGGGGTGGCGGCGCTGCCGAACGCGGCCACGCTGGTCGCGCCGTTCGACGGCCCGCTCGACGTGGTGCCGCGCCCGCTGCCCGCGCAGGGGCCGATGCCGCGCGGCCGCCGCGCGGCCCGCGAGCGCGTCCGGCCGCTGGC
>NZ_BAABDO010000069.1:0-37148 GCF_039539665.1 Actinomadura keratinilytica | reverse complement strand
GCCCGTCTTCGGCCTGCGCATCTATCGGCGGCGCAACGTCGTCGAGCGCTGTTTCAACCGGCTCAAGCAGTGGCGCGGCATCGCCACCCGCTACTGCAAGACCGCCCGGTTCCTTCCAGGCCGCCGTCACGTTGGCCGCCCTGCTGATGCGGCTATGACATATTGACGACACGCTCTAGCCGACCGATGCCGGGCCGCATCATCACCCTGGAGGTATCGCAACGCTCTCCTGCAAAGCTCCGGGTGGTCGCTGGAGGTAGCGCAACCGCGGCGGCCGCGTTGGCGTCGGAGCAGATGAGGCCGTACTCCCCCTCCAGATGCACAGCCGGTTCGAACTTGCCGATATCGGCGCAGGCCGACTCCCTTCCGGGCCCAGGGGTTCCCCGGGCGAGTCGCTCGTGAGGTCGAGGCCGCTTGCCGTTCATGTCTGGCGTGTGAAGCCGGCGGCCTCGTCCTCGGGCGAGGACATCCGGCTTCCCTTCCGATGGCGAGCGGGTGGCACTGGGCGATGCGCCTCGCCGTTCAGAGGCGGACACCGGCCCCACCGAAATCTCCACCAGCGGGGTTGCGCCCTGACACTGGGCCGGCCACCAGCCGCCTCGACGTCTGACAGCGGGCAACAAAGGTGTCCGAAAACCCGTAATCGGTGAATCCGAAAATCGGTTCTGTTGTGACTGCAACAAATCACACGACCATATCCGGCCGAGTGAGCATCATCACTGCCTTCACTGCGGTCCGACGCAGTAAAAAGCCAATGACTCTCCGCTAAATCCGCTGGATCGGCATCAGCATGCTGTCCAACACCGGCCACTCCGCCTGAACGGGAACGAAAGTCTGAAGGTCATCGTCACCGAAGAGCAGGTGTCCATGCAGACGGCCGTTGTACGGCTTCCGACACCTGACCTGACCATATTCCCCAGACGATCTACTTGCAGATGAAACCTTCCATCATACCATGAACAATGGGGGGCACGCCAAAAATATGCACGATCAAGCATGGGTTATAACACGTTGCATCGATCTGACTGCTCAGCGTACATTGACGATGTCGCCACACCGGCGTCCGCCTTGCTCTTGGCGTCGGGTTTGACTTCCAAGATGACAGGCAAGTATAGATCTAACCAAACACTCTTTGACGCCTGCTTGTGATGTGCCCCAGTGCCCACCCCGTAGTCCATCAGGCGCCAAGGTAATGGACACAGGTTTTTCCTTTCTGATCAGCGAAAGCTGATCGCCTCCATGTCCAAGGCCAAGCGAATGAGAAGCGTGGCACAGGTGAGAGAAGACGACCTTCCGGACCGGACGAGCGGTCGACATTCCGATGGCCGGAGCACGGTGATGACGTTGGAGGCGCCTGCGGGCGATCCTCCCCTCCCGCCCCGGCTGGTGGGACGCAACCGCGAACTCGCCGCGATCGACCGGCTCATGAGCGCCGCAGCACGGGGTAACGGGGGCAGCGCCATCGTGACCGGTGGGCCGGGCATCGGGAAGACCCTTTTTCTGGAGGAGGTGACCAAACGGGCCCCATCGGCGTTCACCGTACTGCGGTGTTTCGGAACCTCATCCGAAACGGCCGTCCCGTTCGCGGGGTTGCACCAGCTCCTGCATCCCCTCCAGGCGCATCTGGAGGGCCTGCCGAGCCCTCAGGTCTCGGCGCTGAAAGGCGTCTTCGGCCTCTCCGGCTCGCCTGCCGACGGGCTGTCGGTCCCCTGCGCGGCACTGGCACTGCTGGACTCGGCAGCACAGCGGGCGCCGTTGCTGCTGGTGGTGGACGACGCCCATCGGATGGACGAAGCGTCGCTGAACATCCTCGCGTTCGTGGCGCGGCGGCTGCAGAACATTCCGGTGGCGATGCTGGTCGCCGCGCGCGACCACGATGTGACGCAGCGGCGGCTGGGCGGGCTGCCGGAGGTCCGCCTGGAACCTCTGCCGCCCGCCGACATCCGCCTGCTGGTCACCCGAACCGTGGAGGACGTCACCGAGCGCCTGGTCGACCGGCTCGTCCGCGAGTCCGCCGGCAATCCGCTCGTCGTCACCGAACTCGTCGCCGCACTGCCCCAGGCCGTGGCAAGCGGCGCGGTGGACCCGCCCGAGGAGCTGCCGTGCAGTCCACGGTTGCGCACCTGGTTCGGCGCGCTGGTCGCCGAGCTGCCGCGGGCCGCGCAGACCATGCTGCTGACCGCGGCGGCCAACGACTGCTCCGATCTGTACACCGTGTTGTCGGCCGCCTCGTCGCTTGATCTCGACACAGCCGAACTCTCTGTTCTGGAACGGTCCGGTCTGGTCTCGGTGGTCGGCGACGAACTGGTCTTCCAACCGCCGTTCCTGCGCACCATCGTGTACCGCAACTCCACGCTCGCCGAACGCAAGCTCGTCCATCACGCGCTGGCGAAGGCGACGGGCAACAACGTCTGCCGGCAGGCACACCATCTCGCCGCCGCAACCCACGAACCGGACGAGGACGTCGCCCAGAAGATCAGTGCGAGCGCGGGACAGGCCCGCAAGGTCAACGGCATGATGTCGGCATTGCGTTTGCTGGAACGTGCCGCGGCGCTGAGCAGCGGCCCGGCGGTGCGGGCACGGCTGCTCATCACAGCGGCGACCTGCGCCTGGCAGGCCGGTCTTCCCTTGCGCGCCCGAGAGCTGGAGCAGCAGATCGATCATTCCGATGATGACCCGCATCTGCTGGCGGCCGCAGGGCTGCTGCGGGGCAGCATCGCACACACCAGGGTCACCCCGATCGCGGCACACCGCATCCTGCTCGACAGCGCGCGGCACGCGGCCCTCGTGGCCCCGGAGCTGGCCGCCCATCTGCTGGTGATGGCGGCCCGGACCACGCTGGCCTGCGGCGACCTGGCGAAGCTCGGCGAGATCGGCCGCCGGCTGGTCGAGCTGGGCCTGAAGCCCGACCATCCCGCCAGGCTGTTCGGCACCGCGATGCGCCGACTGGCCGCTTTGGACCTGCGCAGGTCCGGCGATTTGGACGCGTCGGCGGAGGGGGCGCTGCGGCTGCTGTCAGAGGGTGAGCCCACGGTCTGGCCGTCGGCACTGCCCTACGTGCCGGTCATGAGCGGTGCCGCGCAAGAGGCCTACGCCCAAGTCCTGGAGGTGCTGCGGGCGCAGGGGGCGACCGGCGCGCTCCCGATGGCCGCCACTTCCCTGATCGCGCTGCAGCACATGGTCGGCCGGTGGGACGAAGCGGTAGCCCTGGGCGACGAGATGCTGCTTCTGGCCGAGCAGACCGGCCAGGAGGGCATGCAGGCCAAGCTGCAGGCGTTGTTGGCGATGCTGGCGGGCACGCGGGGTGACACCGCACACTGCCGCAAGCTGGCAACGCAGGCGCTGCAGGGTTCGGCGTCCGGCAGGGACCACGCCACGCTCGCGCTCGCTCACTGGGCGCTGGGCCGGTCGGCGCTGAGCTCGGGCGACCCTTACTCGGCGATCCTGCACTACTCGCGGATAACCGCGCCGCACGACAGCGCCCACCACTTCATGATCGCGTTCATGGCCATACCCGACCTCGTCGAGTGCCACGTCATGGCGAACCAGTTCGCCGAGGCGAAGGCGGCGCTGCAGGCCGCCGAACGCTGGCGGCTCGACGCCACCACGCCGTACCTGCTCGGACCGCTGCTGCGGGCGCGCGCACTGCTGGCCCCCGGAGCGGAAGAAGCCGAGCTCCTGCTCAACGAGTCGATCCAGCACCTGAAGGACTGCCCTTTCGAGCGGGCCAGGACGGAACTGCAGCTCGGCAAGCTGCTGCGTCGGGAACGGCGGATCCGGGACGCGCGCCGTCACCTGCACACCGCGGTGGAGACGTTCACCTCGCTGCGCGCCGTGCCGTGGCTCGAGCAGGCGGCCGCCGAACTGCGGGCCGCCGGGTACGACCGGGACCCCGACGCCAAGAAGGTCCAGGGCACCGCGGAAACGCTCACGCCGCAGGAGCTGCGGATCGCGCAGCTCGCCAGCCAGGGGCTGACCAATCCCGAGATCGCCCTGCGGCTGTCCATCAGCCCCAGCACCGTCCGGTACCACCTGTCGAAGATCTTCCAGAAGCTTCAGATCACCTCCCGCCGGCAGCTCCTGCAGTCCGAGCTGTACCCCGAGGGCGATCCCACACCGGCGCCCGGGTCGGCCATCGGTCCGTCAGTCAACCCGGTGCCCTCTCCCCGTACGCCGACGGTTCACACGGCACCCCACGGCACGCCTCCCCCGACCACAAATGTTCACATCGAACGTCCGCACCGTGATCAGAAGCACACCATTCCCCTCCCTGGTCAGCCGACGGGGCGGGCGCCACGGCGGCGGAGAAGGGGCGGGGCGAACAGGGCGTATTGAGCCGAGTCGGCCCAGCCCGCGGGTTGCGACACCGGTGCGCACGACCTTCGACCAGTCCGCAACCGAGGAGGTCGCCGCCCAGCAGGCCCGCGTGATGGACCCGCTGGAGGCCAGGCATTCTGACGCGGCCGCGCCCCCGCACCGGGCCCGGGACGATCCACCGGTCCTCACCGCGTTCCCCGGCGGAGCCGGGGGCGCCTTGAGGGCCGCACCGTGATCACACGCCCCGTGGGCGCAGTGCGGATGGAGCAGATCGACATGGACCGAGGGCCGCCGCTACAGCTCCTGGCCGAAGCCTGGCTGCGAGTGATGAGCGGCGCCCCTTCCGGGGACGAGACCGACCGACAAGCGACCACTACTTGACCTGCAAATACAGATCACACGGAGGCCGACTCATACACCGCTCCGCTGAACGTGACCGCGCCGTCGTGTACGACCGCGTCTGCAGCAGAACAGGGATCACATGCGCACAGGAGACCCGCATGAGCTTGACCTGCTGACCCACCGGATGCACCGCGACATGGCACGAATGGACGACCGCTGTGGTGCGGCTTTCGGTCGGCGAAACCGGTGGGAGGGGCATACCGGCTGAAGAAGCCTGCCCCCCGTACTGGCAGGACGTCTTCGCCGGTCTCCGGGTTCTTGCCCGCTGATCGACGGCATGCCGCCGACCGGAGCGGCTTGGTCGAAGCCGGTCGCCCCGACGAATGCACACCGGGCGGCCGTAACCGTTCTGGCCGCGCTCCCGCTCGGCGTGCTCGAAGCCGGCGCCATACTGCTCGGCCCAGGCGGGGCGATCGCCCGGGTGCCGCTTCTACCGCCAGGGCGCCCCTTTTGGACTGGGCGTGTTCACCGTGCCGGGCGTGCGCGGACGAGGTCCCGCAAGGGCGCCGGATCTTGGTGGATGCGCGGGCCCGTCTGTGGACGGGCGTCCGCGTTTGCGGTTTCAGCAAGTTTTGTGGCCTCTCCCCGGGCAGGGGACCGATCGTGGTCCCCATGACGCAGAACTTCGATGTCGCAGTGCTCGGCGGCGGTGCCGCGGGGCTGAGCGGGGCCGTGTCACTGTGCCGGTCCCGGCGTTCGGTGGTCGTGGTCGACGCGGGGGCCCCGCGCAACGCGCCCGCCGACGCCGTGCACGGATTCCTCTCCCGCGAAGGGATCAGTCCGGTCGAGCTCGTCGAGATCGGGCGTGCGGAGGTCGAGCACTACGGGGGGCTCGTGCTGCACGCCACGGGCGTCGCGGCGCGCCGGACCGACCGCGGGTTCGAGGTGACCCTCGACGACGGTCAGACGATCACGGCGCGGCGGTTGCTGGTGACCACCGGCCTCGCCGACGAGTTGCCCGACGTCCCCGGGGTGGCGGAGCGCTGGGGCCGCGACGTGGTGCACTGCCCGCACTGTCACGGATGGGAGTTGCGCGACCGGACCGTCGGCGTCCTCGCCACCCACACCGAGTCAGCCGTGCGCCAAGCGCTGCTGTTCCGGCAGCTGACACCGGAAGTGACCTTCTTCCAGCACACCGCGCCGGCGCTCACCGAACAGCAGGCGGCCCAGCTGAGCGCCTGGGGCGTCCCCGTGGTCACCGGGTCCGTGGAGTCGCTGGAGGTGGCCGACGACCGGATCACCGGCGTGCGGCTGGCCGACGGGACGGTCGTGGCCTGTTCGGCGGTGACCGTCGCACCGCGGCTGGTGGCCAGCTCGGCGGTGCTCAAGGACCTCGGTATCGAACCGACCGCACACCCGATGGGCGTCGGCGAGTCGATCGCCGCCGACCCGACGGGGCGGACGGAGGTGCCCGGCGTATGGGTCGCCGGCAACGTCACCGACGTCATGGCGTCGGTGATGGGCTCGGCCGCCGGCGGGGCGTCGGCGGCGGCCGCGATCAACGCCGACCTCATCGCCGAGGACACCGAGCTCACCCTCCGCGTGCTGTCGCGGGACCACTGGGAGGAGCGGTACGGGTCGGGGGGACGGGTCTGGAGCGGCAACCCCAATCCGCAGCTGGTCGCCACCGCCACCGGCCTTCCGCCCGGTACGGCACTGGACGTCGGCTGCGGTGAGGGCGCCGACTCGGTCTGGCTCGCCTCGCGCGGCTGGCAGGTCACCGGGGTCGACGTCGCGCAGGCCGCGCTGGACACGGCCGCACGGCACGCGGACGAGGCCGGCGTGGACGTCACGTGGCGGCGGGCCGACATCACGGCTTGGGAACCCGCACCGGCGCAGTTCGACCTGGTGTCGGCGCAGTACCTGCACCTGCCCCGGCCCGACCGCGAGGCACTGATCCGCCGCCTGGCCGCGGCCGTCCGCCCGGGCGGGACGCTGCTCATCGTCGGTCACCACCCGGCCGACCTGGAGATCCCGGCGCTACGACGCCCGCGCCTTCCCCACCTGATGTTCACCGCTGAAGAGATCGCCGGCGTGCTGGACCCGGTCGAGTGGGACGTCACCACCGCGGCCCCGGAGCGCCCGGCCACCGCCCCGGACGGACAGCGGATCACGCTCACCGACACCGTCCTGCGCGCGGTACGACGCACGGCCCGCTGACCGCCACGACGGCACGGAACACGCAATGGCAGGCGGGGAGCCGCATCGGACACGCCGCGAGGCTCCCCGCCGTTACCGGGGCCGCGACCTCGGCTGGTGGCTGCTCAACGTGGACCGGCACGTCCCGGAGGCGGGCGGAGATGAAGCATCTGCTCGCCGGCCGAACGGTTCGTCCCCCAACCCGATCCTGTCCGGCCGAAGCGGCTGCCACGCATCGATCTGCGGCAGCTCACCCGGGAAGACACGCGTCCGTTCGGCTGGCCGGAGTCGATCGAAGCGGCGCCCGACGACTGTCCCCGCCTGGCCACCAGCACGGAGCGCGACCTCGACGCCGCCGGAATCGGTTCGGTGGTGTGGGCGACCGGCCACCGGCTCGACCTGGCTTGGGGCGATCTGCCCGTGTTCGACGAATGGGGATGACCGCAGCACACCAGGGGCGCCGCCGCCCGCCCCGGGCTGCCGGCCGCACTCCGCAGGGTCGGTGTTCGCGAGGGTCCGACCGACACCGCGCATAACGGCATGATCAACGCCGGTGAGCACGGCTGGACGGCCCCCGGCACGCTGGTGCCCATCACGTCAGCCGTCAGCAGCGCACCTGGCCAAGGGAAAGGCGGCGTCCACGAACGTCTCAGGAATCAGCGCTACCAGCCCCACGAAGAACGACACCGCTGTTGTCGGACGATGGCGCGCGCCGAGGTCGCCCGACCCCTCATCGCGGCACGGAGCGCGCGCGGAGGTGGACGCGTTCGCCCTGGTGGCCGTACAGGATGAGCACCTCGACCGGGGTGGGATCGGCGCTGTCGAACCAGTGCGGCACACGGGTGTCGAACTCGGCCGCCTCCCCCTCGGTCAGCACCAGCTCCTGGTCACCCAGGAGCAGCCGGAGACGACCGCTGAGTACGTACATCCACTCGTAACCCTCGTGGGTCTTCTGTTCGGGCCGGCGGCGCCGCGGCGGAATGATCACCTTGTGCGCCTGCACACCCCCGGTATGGCGGGACAACGGGATGAACGTCATGCCCCTGTGCCGCACCGGACGCAGATGGATGCGCGGATCACCGGTCGGCGGCGCGCCGATCAGCTCATCGATCTGCACCCTGTACGCCTGCGCCAGCGGCAGCAGCAGATCCAGCGTGGGACGGCGGCGACCGGCCTCCAGCCGCGACAACGTGGACACCGAGACGCCCGTCTGAGCCGCCACCTCGGCAAGGGTCGCCCCGCGTCGCTTGCGGATCGCGCGCAGCCGCGACCCGACCGTGGCCAGTAGCCCGTCGGTGTTCGCCATTTCCGCACATTCAGCGGCCCCTCCCGCCGAGGGAACCGATCGTGGATGCCGTGACGCGGAATCTCGATATCGCGTTGCGGGACGGCGAGCCGACCCGCGGTCACGTCGCCTCATACCTGTCATTCTTCACGTTGGGCTGACTCTCTACGGAAGAACCAGTGCGAGTCGGTGACCTGATCGAACGCGTGACCGCGTCTCACCCGGACGGCGACGCGCTCCGGCACCTTTCCGACGCGCTGGCCGTGTCCGAGCTGCTCGACGACCTTTCCGACCGGCTCCTCGGGCATTTCGTGCAGGCGGTGCGCGACGCGGGGGCGGCCTGGGCCGAGATCGGCAGGTCAATGGGAGTGACCAGACAGGCCGCCCAGAAGCGCTTCGCCGCCAGGCCCGGGGACGTCGCCGCACTCGCGGGGGTCGACGATCGGTGAACTCCCCACGCACGGGCGACCAATAGAGCCTGCCGGGACGAGGCGCGCGCCGCCGGGCACGACTACATGGGCACCGAGCTCACCGTTCTCGCCCTGCTGAGCCAGCCGCAGGGCCTGGCAGCGAAGGCCATCGCCGAGACGACCACGCCGGAACGGTTGCGTGCGGCGATGAGCGAGGTCTTCGGGCCGCGGTCCGAAAACTGTCGGGGGGATTCCCCTACACCCCGCGAGCCAAGGGGGCCATCGCGCTGAGTGCGCAGGAGGCACGACGGCTCGGCCACGACCATGTCGGAACGGAGCACATCCTGCTCGGAGTCCTCGCCGAACGCCATGGGGCCGGCGCGCAGGTCCTCCGTCGCCACGGCATCGACCAACGCGGCGTAGAGGAATGGCTGGCCGCCCAGTGACACCCGTATGGCGGCAGCTTCCCACCGCGCACACCTAGAACGGCCACCCGCCGGACCAGTTCCGGCATAGGCCAGATGACGACCTGAAAAGCGGACCATCGGACAGTGGACCGGCACGCGGCGCCTCTCCACTTGCCTGCCTCCTGCAAGCCGACCCTGTTCACTGCGAGCGCCGCTGTCAAACCGCTCAGCACCGATTCCAGAGGCGACGCAGAAGTGCGATCCGCGGCTTGTTGAGTCCTTCGCGGCCGTTCGCCGGCAGCCTTCGGAGGGTCTTAAGAGGCGATCTCGTTGAGCAACGCGGCGGTAGCAGATGAGGGCGGCGGCGACGCCGACGAAGGCCGGGAGGTGCTGGGCTTTGCGTTCGTAGCGTCGGTGCAGGCGGCGGATGCGGTGCGCCGGGCGATGGTGCGCTCGACCGTCTAGCGGTGGCGGCCGATCCGCTGAGAGGGATCGCCGCCTTGCGGGCCGGGCGCGGGGGTGATGTTCCTGCCGCGAAGCCATCGGCGCAGGTGGTCGTGGGCATCCCCACGCCGCCGTGGAGCTCGGCCGGCCGGCGCGTATCTCCTCGTCAGATGGTGTGGTCGTTTGCAGGGTCAAGACTTGCGGTTCTCTGTGCAAGGGGTCCTTTCGTCCGGCGCCTCGCCGGCCTCGTTTTCCTTGGATCTTGAGGTTTGGCCGGTACGCAGCAGGGGCGGGGTGAGGGTGGTCGCCTTGCCGCGTCGGTACAGGAGTGCGGGTCGGCCCGTCTGCGGCACGTAGCGCTGCCCGGTCGGCTCAAGGAAGCCGTCAGCGCGGGTGACCTTTCTGCGGAAGTTGCTCGGGTCGAGTTCGAAGCCCCAGACCGCCTCGTAGATATGGCGCAGGTCGCTGATGGTGAACGGCTCGGTGCAGAAGGCCGCGGCGACAGTGGTGTGCTCCAGTCGGGAGCGTGCACGTTCGAGACCGTCACGGAGGATCGCCTCGTGGTCGAAGGCCAGTCGGCGGGCGAGCACCTCCGACACCGGTGCCCAGTAGGCCGCTGCGGCGTCCGTGCCTCCGACGGGGACGGGAAGGTCCGGGCCCAGCGCAAGGTATGCGACGGTGATGACCCTGCCTCGCGGATCGCGTCGCGGGTCGCTGTAGGCGCGCAGCTGCTCCAGATGGAGGTCGCGCGCGTCCAGGCCGGTCTCTTCGCGGAGTTCCCGGACCGCTGCCTCTTCCAGGGTCTCGCCCTCGTCGATGTACCCGCCCGGGAGGGCCGGGTAGCCGAGGTAGGGCTCGATCCCGCGGTCGACCAGGAGCACGTGAAGGCCACCGTCTCGGACGGTGAAGATCACCAGATCCACGGTCACGGTGACGAGCGGGGGCTCCCACCCGGCGTCCTCGTTACTCATGATCCAAATAAAAGTCCACTTGACCTAAAGTCGCAAGGCGACTTAAGGTCTACCTGACCTTTAAGGCCGGACCAGGAGACGCGCATGGCCCGACCACGAAGCGACCACGGCTCTTTGCAGCACGGCGACCCCCGGCAGGAGGACGCCGCCACCCGTCACCTGTGCACGGGCGTCTACCTGGACCGGGCCTTCCGCCGGACGGTGCTCTGCCACGTCCACAACGATCCGACCAGGTTGATTCCACCGTCATACGGCTTCCGGTTGATCCCGGTCATCACGCACGCCTGGCGGGCGTGGTTGATCGAAACGGTGTCGCACACGGCCGTGCTCGGCGTCCTCGTGGCGCTGCTCGCGATCCACCGGGCCGCGTTGGTCGCCGTCATCGCCGTCTTGATGCTGTGGTTCACGGCCGGGAGGGCGCTCAAGCACGCCCGAGACGCGATCACCCTGCTCGCCAAGGAGAAGGCCGACGTGTGGCTGCGGCGCTCCAGGCCGGTCAGCGAAGGGCACGATCTGCGACACCGGCAGCGGTTGACAGTGCTCTACCTGGCAGGATGCGCGATCGCGACGGTGACACCGTCGCTGACGGCCGGGCTCGTCGGCATGTCACCGGCGGACCTGTGGCGGCAGGCGGTCTGCCTCGTCGCGGTGATCGCGGTGATCGTCGCCATCGGCGCAGCGTTCTTCCAGGCCTCGCTGCACAGTGTGCACAACGGCGCCATGGCGGAACCACGGGCCGGCAGTCGCCGCATATCGGCGATCGCCGAGCAGCAACGCCGACCTTATGTGATCTACCGCAGACCGGTGTCCCCTCCCGAGGAGGCGGAGGACTCCGTGGTGCGAATACGACGGTTCTTGGACGATGATGTGAGCCAGTTCGTGGGCGCGGGCCGGCTCGTCCATCGGTGGATTCCGCCGCTCACCGTCCAACTCCTGCGCGAGAACGGGGACGAGAGCGAGCCGCTGGAGATGCGCGAGTGGGCGACGCCGCCGTTCGCGGCACATGATCTGGTGCGACGCCTCGCCGCGGCGGTGCGACTGCTCGCCGACGAAGCGGAGGCCACTCGGCTGCCCGGCCTGACCGTGCGCGACCGGCTCTACGCCGCCGAGGCGGACATGGCGCATCGCCCCGCATGGTTCCACAAGGATCCGAGCGCGGAGGACATCAACCGGATCATCGACGACCCCCACGGCCTCGTCCAGCACTTCCTGGAAGCCAGTGTTCCGCTCCGCGGAGGCGAGCTGGTAGCGACGATCTTCCTGCGCGTGACGGTCAAGGGCAGGACGCTGAGCCTGGACTTCGCCGCCTGCGCGCTGACCCGGACGCCGGACGCCTACCACGCGCTCGACGCCCACGGGCAGAGCAGTCCGACCGCCGCCCTCCGGGCGGTGCTGGCCCGAGTGCTCCGCCTTCCCGCCGAGGTCGCACGGTTGGGGCAGCTGGCGGAGGCTCCCCTGGTCCTCTTGGGGGCCCTGTGCGCCCGCACCGACCGGATGCCTCTCCCGCTGTGCGGGGCGACCAGCATCCGGGAGGAGAAGTCGACGCCATGGGAGGAGGCCGCACTGGACCGCCCCATCATCCACGACTACATCAAGATCATCGAGGAGCGGCTGCTGGCGGCCGCCGAGGACTTCCTCGCCGCGCACAAGGTCGACACCTCCAACTTCCGCCGGCAGGCGCAACAGATCATCAACCAGGGCGTGCTGAACATGGGCCAAGGCTCCGTCCAGGTCAACCAGTCGGCGGTCGGCCTCGGAGCGCAGATGCTCGACCAGCGGGAGATTCCGGGCAACGCCTAAGCCCACCGGGGAGAGGAGATCACTGTGAGGCCCAGCATCAACACCGGTGTCATCACCAACGGAGGGCGGACGGAGATCAGCCGGTCCGCCATCGGCCCCGGCGCGACGGTCGGCCTGAGCCGGTCCGCCGAGGCCGACGCCGACGCCGCCCGCCGCGCGGGGGTCGGAATCATCACCGTGCTCAGCGAGGAGGCGAGCGCCGTCCGCGACGTCCTCCAGCTGCACCGCGTCTCCAGGCAGGGGCTCCCCTTCATGGAGGGAAGCCTGGACGCGTGGGGCCGGAGGATCGACATCGCCGCCATCCGGACCCTGTCGATGGGGCCGCGGTCGACCGTGGTCGCCTTCGACCACCTTCGACGCCACTACGCGCCGTCGGTGATCGCCCTGACCGGTATCGGCGGCGGCATCCATCCCGACGCCGCGATCGGTGACGTCGTGGTGACCACCCGGGTCATCTACTACGACCAGCGGCGGGAGACCCCGACCGGGCCGCGGCACCGAGGCGAGGCGCCGGAGGCTCCGGCGGTGATCGGCCATGCGCTGAACGCCTACTTCACCGACTACGGAGAACCGGCCGTCTTCGACGACGAGGGAGTCCCCTACCGCGTCCACACCGGGCCCATCGGTTCCGGCGACGCGGTGATCGCCGACTCGGACTCGCACATCATCCGCTACCTGGCCGACTTCAACGAACACACCCTCGCCGTCGACATGGAGGCGGGAGGACTGTCCCAGGCCTTCCACGAACAGGCGGGCCAGGCGGCGGTGCGCGGCTGGGTGATAGTCCGGGGAATCTCCGACGACGCCAGCGAGAACAAGAACCACGACCACCACCGCCTCGCCGCGCGGCGTGCCGCGCTGGTCCTCCGCACGCTGCTGCCGTACCTGCCCGTTGACCAGGAATAGCGTGCGGTGGAAGGACGGCAGTGGAAGCCTTCGTGCTCGGTGTGGCCAGTTCTTTGCTGGCCACCGCGCTCACCGTGTTGGGGAGCTGGATCGGCTCCGAGCGATCCCGGACCTGGATCCTGACGTTCGTCTCCCGGACCACCGGGCTCGGCGTGTGGCGAGTCGCCCCTCGGCAGCACCTGGTCGCGCGGCAGATGAAGCTCGAACTGGCCGAGGCCCGGTGGGTGCGCGTGCTGGCCGGCCGCGGCAATGAACTGACGCGCGACACCTTCGCCTCCGTCTGGCGGGACGTGGGCCGGCGCATCGAGTTCGTCCAGATCCTGCTACCGGACAGCCGGCCGAGTGCTTCGTCATGGCTGAGACGGCGTGAAGCCGACATGCGACGCATCGACCCCGGTTTCTCCCGCGGTCTGCTCGTCGAGCAGGTCCGGGTCAACGCCGCCTACATCCGCGAGATAGCGCACAGCCGCCATGCCGTCGACCTCAGGTTCTACGACCTGCCGAACCTGCACCGCCTCGTCATCACCGACCGGGTCGCCTTCATCACCATCTATTCGCCCGCCGAGCACGGACGCAACTGCCCCACCCTCGTAGCGCGCCGTCCCGGCTTGATGTACGACTACGCGCTGCTGCTCTTCCAAACGGCCTGGCCGGACAGCCGGCCCGCGGGCGACGACGGCGAGTCCTGACCTGCTGCCGCCTCACCGCCGCACGATGGTGAACGGCCGGCCGTCGATCGGTGTCAGTTCGGGGTGGAGGTGCAGGCCGGCGGGCTGATCAGCATGGCCATGGTGGAGGCGACGCCGCGCAGGGCCGTCTCGTCCCGGGTGGAGAGCGCGATGACGAAGGCGCCCTGGATGAGGGACAGGATCGCGTTGGCGAGGTCGTCGGCGCTTCGGTCGGCGCGCACGTCGCCCGCCTCCTGGCCGCGGCGGAGCAGGGCGGCGATGCGGTCCCGCCAGGCGTCCAGGTCGTGGCCGATCCGTTCCCGGAACCCCGCGGAACTGGCCGAGACCTCGGTGGAGAACTTGCCGGCCAGGCAGGCCCTCTGGTAGTCCGAGCCGACGAAGATGTCGATCATCTCGGTGAAGTAGCCGCCGAGCTTCTCTCCGGTGGTCAGCCCTTCGCGGGCCTCCCAGGCGGCCAAGAGCGCTTCCTGGAACTGGCGGTAGCGGTCCAGGACGGCCTGTCCGAACGCCTCCTTGGAGCCGAAATGGTGGTAGAACGACCCCTTGGGCACCTTGGCGGATTCCAGAATGGCGTCCACGGTGGTGCCGTGGAAGCCCTGAGCGTAGAAGAGCATCATCCCGTGGCGCAGTAGCCGTTCCTTGTGGGAGAGCTCCTGACGCTGCGTCATCCTTGTGTTCCCGCCCGTTCTTCGTCAAGCGCCTCGAGGGGACGCCCCCGCCGTCAACGGTTAGACGACGTAGTCCAGTCCACCGAGTGTAGCCCGCTCCGCACCGCCCGGATTCCGCTCCCCGGCACGGTGAACAGTGGGGGCGCGCGTTCCCCATCGGCGCCTCGGCCGGGGGCGGTCGCGGTCGCCGACGACCGCCCCCGGCTGATCAGCGGCCGGTGAACTCCGGTCGCGTCCTGGTGAGGAAGGCTTCGACGCCGATGCGGGCGTCCTGGGTGGCGAGCAGCCGCTGGACGGCGGGCACCAGGTCGGCCTCCGCGGCGGCGTCTCCCTCGCGCACCGCGAGACGGGCGTTGTGCAGTGTGGCCTGGACCCCGAGGGGCGCCTGCCGGGCGATCGCCTGGGCGATGGCGATCGCGCGTTCCAGATGGCCGCCCGCGGGCACGACCTCTTGGACGATGCCGATGCGCAGGGCTTCGGAGGCGTCGAATTCCTCCGCGGTGAGCATCCAGCGCATCGCGTTGCCCCAGCCCGCCGCGCGGGGGAAGCGGATGGTGGCGCCGCCGAACGGGTAGATGCCGCGGGAGATCTCCAGCTGGGCGAAGGTCGCGGTGGCGTCGGCGATGGCGATGTCGGCGGCCAGCATCAGTTCGATGCCCAGCGTGAGGCACTTTCCGTGGACGGCCGCCACCAGTGGTTTCGACGACCGCCTGCCGCTGACCTGCCACGGGTCGAGGCCGTTGTCGGGATAGAGGGGCTCGCCCTTCCGCACCGAGGGGCCGACCGCGGCCAGGTCGAGTCCGGCGGTGAACACCTTGCCTTCCCCGTACAGGACTCCCGCACGCAGCGCCGGGTCGGCGTCCAGTTCGGCGTAGGCCAGGGACAGCTCGCGGAGCATCGTCGCGTCGAAGGCGTTGCGCTTGTGCGGCCGGTTGAGACCGATGACCAGCACCGCTCCGTCACGCCACACCCGCACGGTCTCGTAGGAGGGTCCTTCTTGGGTCATGGTCACACCACCAGCAGAGAGATGACTTCGGCGACGCAGGCGGGTTTGTCGCCGCCGTCGCGTTCGACCGTCACGCCGAAGACGGCCCGGGCCCCGGTGGACGTGCGCTGCAGGTCGGCGAGTTCGACGGAGCCGCGCAGGCGCGAGCCGACGGGCACCACCGAGGGGTAGCGGACCTTGTCGCTGCCGTAGTTGACGGCCATGGACAGGCCGTCGAGCCGAACGGTCTCGTCCAGGAACCCGGGGATGAGCGACAGGGTGAGGTAGCCGTGGGCGATGGTCGCTCCGTACGGGCCTCGGGCGGCCTTTTCGGGGTCGGTGTGGATCCACTGGCGGTCGCCGGTGGCCTCGGCGAACAGGTCGATCTGGTGCTGGGTGACGGTGGTCCACCCGCTGTAGCCGAGATGGGTCCCGACGGCCTTCTCCAGGTCGTCGAGGCTGTGGAAGGTCTTCATGGGAGGGCTCCTTCAGTCCTTGGGGCCGCCGGCGACGTAGAGGACCTGTCCGGAGACGAACGAGGCGTCGTCGCGGCAGAAGAAGGAGGCGGCCGCGGCGATGTCCTCGGGCAGGCCGGTGCGCCCGACGGGGATCTCCTTGGCGGCGAGGGCCTTGAGCTCCTCGAAGGTGATGCCGAGCCGCCGCGCGGTCGCCGCGGTCATCTCCGTCTCGATGAAGCCGGGGGCGATGGCGTTGACGGTGATGCCGAACCGGCCGAGTTCGATCGCGAGGGTCTTGGTGAAGCCCTGCAGGCCGGCCTTGGCGGCGGAGTAGTTGGCCTGGCCGCGGTTGCCCAGGGCCGAGGTGCTCGACAGGTTGACGATGCGGCCCCAGCCCGCCTCGGTCATGTGCCGCTGCGCGGCGCGGCTCATCAGAAAGGAGCCGCGCAGGTGCACGTTCATGACCGCGTCCCAGTCCGCGGCGGGCATCTTGAACAGCAGGTTGTCCCGGGTGATTCCGGCGTTGTTGACCAGGGCGACGGGCGGGCCGAGTTCCGCGGCGACACGGGCGACGGCCCGGTCGGCGGACTGCTCGTCGGCGACGTCGGCGCCGACGGCCAGGGCCCGGCCGCCGGCGGCCTCGATGCGGGCGGCGACGGGCTTGCAGGCGTCCTCGTCCAGGTCGAGTACGGCGACGGCGAATCCGTCGGCGGCCAGGCGGGCGGCGACGGATTCGCCGATGCCGCGGGCGGCGCCGGTGACGATCGCGACGCGGTCGCGGGTTGCGGTCATGGTGCTTCCTTTCAGGAGAGGCGTTCGATGATGAGGGCCATGCCCTGGCCGCCGCCGACGCACATGGTCTCCAGGCCGAACTGCTTGTCGTGGAACTGCAGGGAGTTGATGAGCGTGCTGGTGATCCGGGCGCCGGTCATGCCGAAGGGGTGGCCGACGGCGATGGCCCTGCCGTTGACGTTGAGCCGGTCGATGTCGATGCCCAGTTCCCGGGCGCAGGGGATGACCTGGGCGGCGAACGCCTCGTTGATCTCCACCAGGTCGATGTCGTCGATGGTCATCCCGGCCCGGGCCAGCGCGCGGCGGGACGCCTCGACGGGGCCGAGCCCCATGATCTCCGGGGACAGCGCGGAGACCCCGGTCGCCACGATCCGCGCCAGCGGGGTGACGCCCAGTTCGGCGGCCTTGGCGTCGGACATGATCACCAAGGCGGCGGCGCCGTCGTTGAGCGGGCAGCAGTTGCCCGCGGTGACCGTGCCGTCGGGCCGGAACACCGGCTTCAACTCGGACAGCTTCTCCAGGGTGGCGCCCGGGCGCGGCCCGTCGTCGGCGGTCACGATCCGGCCGGACGGCAGCCGCACCGGGGTGATGTCGCGTTCCCAGAAGCCGTTGGCCAGGGCCTTTTCCGCCAGGTTCTGCGAACGCAGGGCGAACTCGTCCTGCTCGGCGCGGGTGATCCCCTTGTACTGGGCGACGTTCTCCGCCGTCTGCCCCATCTCCAGGTAGACGTCGGGCACGACTCCGTCGAGGCGCGGGTCGAACCAGCGCTCGGCGCCGCCTTCGGCGCGGGCGGCGGTGCGCGCCTCGGCCTCGGCGAAGAACGGGTTGCGGGTGTCGGGCAGGTTGTCGGCGGCGCCCTTGCCGAAGCGGCTGACGGTCTCCACGCCCGCGGAGATGAAGACGTCGCCCTCGCCCGCCTTGATGGCGTGGAAGGCCATGCGGGTGGTCTGCAGGCTGGAGGAGCAGTACCGGTTGACGGTCGTGCCGGGCACCGAGTCCAGACCGAGCAGGACCGCGACGACGCGGGCGAGGTTGTGGCCGGACTCGCCGGCGGGCTGGCCGCAGCCGAGGATCAGGTCGCCCACGGTGGACGGGTCCAGCTGGGGGACCTTGGCCAGGGCCGCGGCGACCATCTGGGCGGCGAGGTCGTCCGGGCGCATCTCCTTCAGCGACCCCTTGCCCGCCCGGCCGATCGGCGAACGTGCGGCGGCGACGATGACGGCCTCAGGCATTGCCGCTCCTCGTGCGCTTGAAGGCGGTGACGGCGGACATGATCAGGGCGCTGGGGTTGGCGTGGTCGGGGTAGCGCCGCTGCATCCGGGCGACCAGCTCCCGGGGCCCCTCGCTCGCCTCGAGCTCCTCGATGAAATCGCGGATGTAGCCGCGGGTGCCCTCCAGCGTGGCGGCCGGGTCGTCGTCGGGCAGTTCCGGGCGCTTGTGCCCGGCGACCACGATCCGCGGCGACAGCTCGGCGATCCTGCCGATGCTGTCGATCCAGGCGCGCCACTGCTCCGGTCCGGATGCGGCCAGGAACGGGTTGACGCCGTTGTAGATGATGTCGCCGGCGATGACCGCCTGCAGCGAGGGGATGTGGAGGGCGGTGTTGCGGGGCACGTCGCCCTGTCCGACGGCGATCGCCCGCAGGGGCTGCCCGTCGACGGTGAGGGTGTCGCCGTCCAGGGGCTCGGGCACGGTGGTGTTGTCGAGGGCCTTGCCGCCGAAGAACTCCCGCCATTGGGCGCGGTCGCTCTCCAGGCCCGTCTCGATGTCGGCCGCCACGTGCGGGAGCGCGACGGCGCGGGCCTGCGGGTGCGCCTCCAGCAGCCGGTCGAGTCCGAAGTAGTGGTCGGGGTGGGCGTGGGTGATGTAGACGGCGGTGAGGGTCCGGCCGGACTCGCGGATCCGGCGGGAGATCTCCTCGACGTCCTCGGCGAAGTAGCCGGTGTCGGCGAGGACCGCTTCGCGCTCCCCCAGCACGAGGGTGGCCGTGGTGGGCGAGAACAGCCCTCCGTTGGGCAGCGTGCGTTCGGGGCTGGTGTACACGTCCAGGTGCAGCACCGTCATGCGATCTCTCCTGCCTCGATGATCTCGACGAGCTGGGGGATGCGGCCGAGGTGGTGGACGGCGTAGCAGTCGGCCTCGCGGATGCGCTGGTCGGCGGTGTCGGGGTCGGCGCCGTTCAGGACGGCGTTGAGGATGCGGGCGTGGATCCAGCCGCCCGCCAGCAGGCCCCACAGGTTCAGGTAGGCGACGGCGCCGGCGTAGGCGTCCCGCGGCCGGTCGGCGACGCACTTGACGAGCGTGTCGGTGGCCGACCGGGCGCCGGCCGCCGCCGACCTCGTCCGGGACGCCACCCGCCGGGCGGCCGGATGGTCGTGGGCGTCCAGTTCCGCCAGGGACTGCTCGATCAGATCGCAGACGGTGCGGGCGAGGGCGCCGCCGTTCCTGGCGACCTGGCGGCCCAGGAGGCTGTTGGCCTGGACCGCGGTGGTCCCCTCGTAGATGGGCAGGATGCGGATGTCGCGGTAGTGCTGCGCGACGCCGGTCTCCTCGATGAACCCCATGCCGCCGTGCACCTGGACGGCGTCGGAGGCGATCTGCTGCCCGGTCTCGGTGAGCCAGCCCTTGACGACCGGCAGGAAGAACTCGGCCAGGCGGCGGGCCTGCAGATCGCTCTGCCCGAGGTCGAGCCACACCGAGGTCTGCGAGGCCAGGCCGCGCATCGCGGAGACGGCGCTGCCCATGGACAGCAGGAGCCTGCGCACGTCGGGGTGTTCGCCGATGGGGGCGCCGGGTTCGCGGCCGGGGACCGGGCTCTGCACCCGCTCGCGGGAGTACGCCTCGGCCTGCCGGTAGGCGCGGTCGGCGACGGCGAGCGCCTGGACGCCGGTGCCCATCCGGGCGGCGTTCATCATGATGAACATCGACGGCAGCCCGCGGTGCAGCTCGCCGATGAGGTAGCCGGTGGCGCCCTCGTACTCCATGACGCAGGTGGGGCTGGCGTGGATGCCGAGCTTGCGTTCCAGCGAGACGCAGGTGAGGCTGTTGCGCTCGCCCACCCGGCCGTCGGCGCCCGGCAGGTACTTGGGGACGACGAACAGCGACAGCCCGGCGTGGCCGGGAGGCGCGTCGGGGGTGCGGGCCAGCACCAGGTGCACGATGTTCTCGGCCAGGTCGTGCTCGCCCCAGGTGATGAAGATCTTCTGGCCGGTGACCGACCAGGTGCCGTCGCCGCTGGGGCGGGCCATGGTGCGGATCTGCGCCAGGTCGGTTCCGGCCTGGGGTTCGGTGAGGTTCATCGTGCCGGTCCAGCGGCCCGCCAGCATGGGCGGCAGGAAGGTGCGGCGCAGCGTGTCGTCCCCGACGGCGTCGAACACCATGATCGCGCCCGTGGTGAGGCCGCCCACCAGGGAGAACGCCAGGTTCGCCGAGCAAAGGATCTCGTCGGCGGCCCTGGCGAGCAGCTGCGGCATGCCCGTGCCGCCGGACCGGGCCGGGACGCCGAGGCCGATCCATCCGCCTTCGGTGAAGGTCTTGTAGGCGTCGGCGAAGCCGGGCGGCGTGGTGACGTGCCCGTCGGCGACGGTGCAGCCGACCCGGTCGCCGACCTGGTTGAGCGGGAGCAGGACCTCCTCGGCGACGGCCGAGGCGAGTTCGAGCACGTCGCCGACGTCGGTGAAGGTGACCTCGCCGCCGGTGACGGCGTCCAGGACGGACTGCCCGGCGGTGACGTGCCGGAGCAGGAAGTCGTAGTCCTTGGCAGGGAGTCGGTACATCGTCGCCGCCTTTACACGTGGATCCGGACGGTGGTGCTGAGGCCGCCGTCGAGGGGGATGACCGCGCCGGTCATGAAGGCGGTGGCACGGGAGGCCAGGTAGACGGCCGCCCCGGCGATGTCCTCGGTGCGTCCGATCCGCCTGACGGGGCTGGCGGCGGTGAGCCGCTCGCCGATCGCGTCGAGGGTGGCGGCCATCATCTTGGACGGGAACGGGCCCGGTGCGATCGCGTTGACCAGGATGGCGGGGGCCAGTTCGGCCGCCAGGTGCCGGGTCAGATGGTGGACGGCCGCCTTGGAGGCCGAGTAGGAGTAGTTGCCGAAACCGGGGACGATCAGCCCGTCGATCGACCCGATGTTGATGACGCGGGCGGGGTCGTCCTGCTCGGAGGCGGCCTCCAGGAGCGGCCGGGCCAGCTGCGTCAGCAGGAACGGCGCCTTGAGGTTGACGCCGAGCACCTTGTCCCAGGCGTCCGCCGGGAAGTCGTCGAAGGCCGCGCCCCAGGTGGCGCCGGCGTTGTTGACCAGGATGTCGAGCCTGTCGGTGCGCCGGGCGACCTCCTCGATCAGCTCGCGGCACTGCCGCTCGTCGCGGACGTCGCTGGGAACGGCCGTGACGTCGCCGAACTCCGACAGTTCCTTTTGCGCCCGGGCGCAGGCGTCGGGTTTGCGGGAGGAGATGAAGACGCGGGCGCCGGCCTTCAGGTAGCCCTCGGCGATCATGTAGCCGATTCCGCGGGTGCCTCCGGTCACCAGTGCGGTCCTGCCGGCGATGGAGAACAGGTCAGGAAACATGGGAGCCCTCCGTAGGGGTCGTGGACCGGTACAGCGCGTCAATGCTGTCGCGGTACTTGTCGTGGATCGCCTTGCGGCGCGGTTTGAAGGTGGGCGTCAGCTCCCCGGCCTCGACGCTCCACGGGCGGGGCAGCACGCGGAACCGCTTGATCTGCTCCGGCCGCGACAGGTTCCGGTTCGCCTCCGTGACGAGGGCCTGCACCTCGGCGTGCACCAGGGGATGCTCCGCCGCCTGCTCCGGCGGTATCCCGTGCGCGCGGGCGAAGTCGCCCAGCCGCTGCGGATCGAGGGTGATCAGCGCGACGACGTAGGGCCGCGCCTCCCCGACCGCCATCACCTGGTCGATGACGGAACGGCCGACCAGCAGCGACTCGATCGCGGCCGGCGAGACGTTCTTGCCCGCCGCGGTGACGATGATCTCTTTCGCCCTGTCGGTGACATGCAGGCGGCCGTCCTCGTCGAGACGGCCGATGTCACCGGTGTGCAGCCAGCCGTCCTCGGTGAACAGCTCCGCGGTCGCCTCCGGCCGGTTGCGATAGCCCTTGGTGACACCGCCGCCGCGGATCTGTATCTCGCCGTCCGCGGCGACCCGCACCTGGTATCCGGGCACCGGCACGCCCACCGCCCCGTGGACCGCGCCGGCACGCGGCCGCTCGCTCACCGCGACACCGCCGGTCTCCGTCAGGCCGTAGCCCTGGATGACATCGATGCCGATCGAGGCGAGGAAACCGCGCAGCTCCCCGGACATGGCCGCCGCGCCGTTCGCCGCCACGACCGCCCGGTCCAGGCCCAGCGCCTCCCGCAGCGGGAGCAGCCAGTGCCACGCCCACACCGCCTCGACGCGCAGCGACGGCGGAACGTCCCGGCCGTCCTGCTGCAGCGACCACACCCGCCGCAGGATCTCCTGCGCGCGGGCCATCGTGTGCCGGTGGCCGGCGAACATGGGGGACGCGAGGGCCGCCTCGGCGCCCGCCCGCAGCTTCTCCCACACGCGCGGCACCGCGATGAAGCAGCTGGGGCGGTGGACCCGGAGCGCGGCCGCGAGTCCTGCGGCGTCCGGGCAGCAGCACACGTGTCCGCCGAGCCGCAGCGGCAGGTACAGGCTCCAGATCCGCTCCAGGATGTGCGCGAGCGGGAGGTAGGACACGGTGCGGAAGTCGAAGTCCAGCATTCCGGTGCCGACGAGGCCGTCGACCTGCGCGACGAGATTCGCGTGGGTGAGCACGACGCCTTTGGCCGACCCGGTGGTGCCGGAGGTGTAGACGAGGGTCGCGGTGTCGTCCGGGATGACCTTGCCGATCCTCTCGCGGAGCTCCGCGGTGCCCCGCTCGCCGGGGGCCAGGTCGGACCAGGCCGTCACCGACGGATCGCCGGTCGGCTCGATGCTGACCAGTCGGGGCCGATGGGCGCGGACCCAGTCCAGCTCCCGGATCCTCGCCAGCGCCGCCGCGTCCTCGACGATGACGAGGGACGGCGCCGCGTCGGCCACCACGTGTTCCAGCTGGGGTCGCGCCAGCGTCCCGTAGAGGCTGACGGTGGCGGCCCCGCAGTGCAGCGCGGCCAGGTCCGCGATGAGATGCTCCGGCCGGTTGGCGGCCAGGATCGCCGCGATGCCGCCGGCGGGCAGCCCGAGCTCCACGAAACCCGATGCGGTGGCGAACACCAGGTCGCGGTACTGGCTCCAGGTGAGGGTCTGGGTCGCCGAGCCGGATCGCCAGGAGACGGCGGGGTGGGAGGGAGCACCGTCGGCCTGCCGCCGGAACAGGTCGAGCAGTGTCCGTGCCGTCGTGGACATCAGCGGCCCTCGAAGACGACTTCGTCGTGGGTGGCCATGAACTTGCGCGATCCGAGACTCAGCATGAGACCGACGGCGTGCCGCATGTCCCGCGACTCGAACAGCGGGGTCGCCGCGTCCAGGAGGAAGCGGTCGGCCTGCCGGGAGCCGTGCGCGAGGGTGTGGGCGACCAGCCGCTTGGTGGCGGCGTGCGCCGCGGTGGGCCCCTTCGCGAGCCGCCGGGCCCACGACAGCGCCCGTTCCCGCAGCTGGTCCGCGGGCACGACCGCGTTGACGATGTTCCACCGCTCGAACGTCTCGGCCGAGTGGAAGTCGGCGAAGTAGACGATCTCCTTGGCGCGCGCCGGGCCGCACCGTTCGGCCAGCCGGTGCACGCCGCCCAGGAACGTCGTCGCTCCGATCCGCGCCTCGACCTGGGAGAACTGCGTGCCCTCCGCGGCCAGGACCAGGTCGCAGGCCAGTGCGAGCTCCAGCCCGGCGGCCAGGCACATCCCGTGCACCGCGGCGATGACCGGGAACGGCGCGTCCTCCAGCGCCTCGATCGCCCGGAAGCCGTCCTCGAACATCTCCCGGGCCTGCCGCGCCGACTTGCCCTGGAACATCGACACGTCCGCGCCGCCGAAGAACAGGGCGCCGTCGGCCTGCAGGACCATCGCCCTCTTGTGCTCGGCCCTGGCCCGTCCGACCACCTCCACCAGTCCGCTCGCCAGCTCGGCGGTGAACAGGTTGGCCGGCGGATTCGCCAGCGTCACCACCGCCACGTCATCGACCGACTCGTATGCCGCCACGCTCATGGGGCCGCCTTTCTCGCTGGTCCGGGGGTGCCGGTCACCCACCGCGCCGCGCCAGACTAAGTCGTCTAGACTGAACCGTCAAGTAGCTTGGAGGTCGGCCGCCGACCGGCCCGCGAGGCCGGATTCGGCCCGAGCTTCGACGTCAGCGGGCCGAGGACCGCGTCCGGTCGCGGCCCCGGTCGGCCGCGGCGGTCGGGCTCGAAACAGCACATGTCGACCGGAGCGCCTGGCGAAGCTGCCCGACGGGCGTCTGCTCGGGCAGGCCCGCGTGGGTGCTGGCAACCGGGGTCATGCGCGAACGGAGCCTCGGCTGCGAGCAGCTCGGCGAGCGGACCGCTGCCGAGCGCAGGCGCGTGGTCACTGACCGGCAGCTTGAACCCGCGCCTACGGGCCCGGGATCGAACGCCGACCTGCCCTGCAAGACCCGGTCGACCTCGGGCACCCGGTCGCGCGGCAAGTGGCGTGAGCCGGTACTGGTCGCCGCTGCGGACGAGGTGTTCGTCTCCGAAGTGGCGCCGGAGCTTCGCCTGTGACGCCGACAGCGTGGGCCGGGCGAGGTCCATCCTGGCCGCGGCGCGGGTGACGCTGCGCTCCTCCAGCAGCGCTTCGAGGGCGAGGAGCAGGTCGAGGGCGAGCCGCCGCAGACCCCTGAGCTGCCCTTATCGATGCCATCGATGAGCGGCATCGCAAAGTTCCTCTTCCCGGAATCGCTCGCTTACATCACTGTAATAGGCACCGCAATGACCAGGGAGGACTTGCGTGAGCGCTCCGTCGTCGAGCCGACAGGCAGCCATCGACCGCATCGATGCCGCACGTCTCGTACGGCGCGGCCGCGGCTTCTCGCTGCCGCAGCGCTTCGCCGTCGGAGGGCCGAAGGGCCGGCGCACCGCTCCGGTGCTCAGCATGCTGTCGACCGACTTGAATACCGAGTCCGGCCCGCCGGAGTTCCCGTATGGCTTCGATCGCGCGGACGACGTGGTCTTCATGCCGCTCCAGTGCTCCACGCCATGGGACACGTCGGGCCGCATCTTCGGCGACGGCACGGCCCGCAACGGGCGCAGGGTGTCCGAGGTGATGACCGGCGAGCGTGACCAGGTCACCGTTCCGGAGGCGGGCGAAACCGCATTGCGGAACCCGGTGGTCGCGCCGAAGGACGTCCGGCTGCCGCCGCCGCTGCGGCCCGGCGACATCGTGGAGATGACGGTCGAAGGCATCGGCGGCCGCATCGTCGCCGGCACGGACCTGCCTGCGGTGCGCCCCGCCCGCCCGCGGGAGTGTGCCAGGTGACCGGGCGGATGGCAGGCAAGGTCGTGGTCGTCACCGGAGCGGGACAGGGCCAGGGCGCCGCCGAGGCCAGGCTGCTGGCCGCCGAAGGCGCGACCGTGATCGGCGTCGACCTCGGGGAGGCACCGGCCGAGGACCTGCCCGGGGTGCGGTACCGGCGGTTCGACGTCACCGACGCCGCCGCCTGGACCGCCCTCGGCGACGACCTGCGAGCCGCCCATGGACGGGTGCACGGCCTGGTCGCCAACGCCGGGATCACCTGGCGCGCACGTCTGACCGATCTGGATCCGGCCGATCTGATGCGGGTTTCACAGGTCAACGTGACCGGCGTGCTGCTCGGCATCCAGACGCTCGCGCCGCTGATGCCGCCCGGCGGCTCCATCGTCTGCGTGGGGTCCGTGGCCGCGTTGACCGGGCACTTCCCCGCCGCCTACACCGCGAGCAAGTGGGCCCTGCGCGGCCTGGCCAAGGTCGCATGCCTGGAACTGGGCCCGCGCGGGATCCGGGTCAACACCGTTCACCCCGGCTACATCGAAACGCCGATGACCGCTTCGGCGGCACCGGCCTTCCGCGCCGCGAACGTCGCGGAGACACCGTTGGGACGCACCGGCACCGTGGAGGAGGTCGCGCCGGTCGTCCTCTTCCTGCTCAGCGACGAGGCGTCCTTCATCTCCGGCGCCGAGATACCCGTCGACGGCGGCATGACCGCCCACGGCGGGGTCAAGTCGATCCGCGACGCGCTCCTCCTGGAGGACCGTTGAACCGGCCGCCCCGGAAGGCCGTTCCCGATCGCCACGGGCGGGCGGTGCCGTGGCCAGTGCCTCGCCGCACCGCCGGCAGACGGCAGCGCGGCCCGCGGACCGCCGTCCCGACAGATCGGAAAGCCCGCTGACCATGGACCTTCGGTCGCTGAGATGCAGGTCCAGCGCCTCCCCCGCCGCCGAGATGGGCCGTTTGCCCGGGCGCGGACACCGCTGCGTCGCGACCAGGGATCAGCGTCCGGTGATCTTCCGCAGGACGTGAGCGCGCCGCGGCCGAGCAGCAGGTGTGCAGGCGAAAGGTGTGTGCAGGCGAAGGCTTCCGACCGAAGGAGGTGTGAATGTAAAGGTCCGGGGTCACTCGTAGGCGAACTCGCGGATGTGCGGGAGTTCGCTCTGCGTTTCAGACGCGCCGACGTCACGGAGAACCTGATCGCGCCTGTCACCGGAGTGGAGCATGGTGAGCAGTTCCAGGCGCTCGGCGTCCTGGGTGCCGGGCTCCGCGGTGTAGATCATGATGCGGAGGTCGCTGCCCGCCACGTTGAGCACGTCGCAGTCGAGCGTCAAGGTGCCGACTTCGGGATGGACGATCGTCTTGCGGCCCGCCTCGTGGTGGCCGGCGACGCCGCTCTCCCACAGCTCCGCGAATCTGTCGCTGTGCGCGCGCAGATCCGCGACCAGCCGCTTGAGCCGCCGGTCGCCCGGGTAGCGCGCGGTGGCCGCGCGAAGGTCGGCGACCAGCGCGGCCTGCAGGGAGTGCCGCGACTCCGGGGTGAGCCGCACCCGGTCGCTGAGGCCGAGGAAGTTGCGCCACACGCCGTTGCGCTCGTGCCCGTCCCAGTCCGCCGGATCACCCATGAGGGCGGCGTAGGGCGGGTTGGCCACGAGCAGTGTCCAGGCCGCGTCGAACACCGCGACGGGAGTGCCGGTCAGCCGGTCCAGCATGCGCCGCACGCTGGGAGTGAGTTCGGAGGGCACGCACTCCGCCTGGGGCGGCTGGAGTCCGCCCAGCCGGAACAGGTGCGCGCGTTCGGCGGGCGACAGGCGAAGGGCCCGGGCCAGCGCTTCGATGACCTGCGCCGACGGGTTGGTCGCGCGGCCCTGTTCGAGGCGGATGATGTAGTCGGCCGAGATGCCCGCCAGGTGGGCGAGCTCCTCGCGGCGCAGCCCCGGGACGCGTCGTCGGCCTCCGGAGGGCAGTCCCGCGGCCTCCGGCGAGATCCGGTCGCGCCACCGGTGCAGGGCCTGCCCGAATTCCGTCGTCCCCATGTTTCCCCAGTATGTCCGCCCGATCGCACCGCCTGGTACTGGCATTCCTAGGAAACCCAGGGGTCTGGCCGGCCGTTCCGAGCCGTCGCAACCTTGCGGCATGGACACCGATCGCGAACGGCCGCCCGTCGGTTTCATCGGCCTGGGCGACCAGGGCCTGCCCATGGCGACGGCCATCGCCGAGGCGGGTTTTCCCCTGCACGCCTGGGCGAGGCGGCCCGCCTCCCTGGACGGCCTGCGCGGCGTGCCGCACGTCCGCCACGACGGCGTCCGGGATCTGGCCGCGTCGTGCGAGATCGTCGGGTTGTGCGTCAGCACCGACGAGGACGTTCTGCAGCTGGTCACGGGCGGACTGCTGGAGGCCCTGCATTCAGGTTCGGTCGTGGTGAACCACGGCACCGGCCTTCCCTCCACCGCGGTGCGGTTGGCCGAGATCTGCGCACCGGCCGGGGTCGAGGTCCTGGACGCACCGGTCAGCGGAGGACGGCCGGCCGCGGAGGAACGACGGCTGACCACCCTGGTCGGCGGGCCGCGGACGGCCGTGGAGCGCTGCCGGCCCGTGTTCGCCTCCTTCTCCCGCCACGTCGTCCATCTCGGCGGCGCGGGCGCCGGGCAGACCGCGAAGTTGTTCAACAACGCGCTGCTGGCGATGAACCAGGCGAACATCGCCGAGATCGTCGATCTGGCCATCGGGCTGGGCATGGACCCGGCGCGGCTGGTCGGCGCGCTGAAGCTGGGCAGCGCCTCCAGCGCGGCCCTGACCCTGCTGAACACGATGGTCACGCTCGACAACGTCGAGCACCTGTCCCGGGTGGAGGCGCTGGACATGGAACTGTTCGACACCGCGATGCGCGAGGCCGATGCGGATCCCGGCGCGGTGACCGAGCGCGGCATGGCGGGCGCACGCGGGCTGTCCCGGCTGCTGCACTCGCTGAACTCAGGAGAGCCGGCCGCTGCGGCCGGCGACGGAAAGGAACGATCATGAGCGGACTCGCACTCGTCACCGGTGCCACCTCCGGCATCGGCAGGGCTTTCGCCGAACGCCTGGCCGCGGACGGCTACGACCTGGTGCTGGTGGGCCGGCGCAAGGAGCGGCTGGACGAGTTCGCCGACGCCCACCCGCAGGTCGGCGTACGGACCGTCGCCGCCGATCTGTCCACCAGCGACGGCATCGACGAGGTGGCCCGGATCTGCGCGGCCGAGCCGCTGACCATGCTGGTGAACAACGCGGGCGTCGCCCACTACATGCCGCTCGCCGAGCTCCCCGCCGACAAGGCCGCCGAAATCGTCGGTGTCAAGGTCCTCGCGCCCACGATGCTCACCCGCGCCGCCGTCGCGGGCATGCGGGAGCGCGGCGAGGGCACGATCATCAACGTCTCCGGCATGATCGCCTTCAGCGGTCCCGCGCCGCACTCGCAGATGCCCCGCCGTGCCGTCTACGGCGGAAGCCTGGCCTACCTCGTCGCGCTGTCGCAGATCCTGAGCGCGGAACTGGAGGGCACCGGAGTCCGGGTCCAGGTCGTGTGCCCCGGTGTGGTGGCCACCGAGTTCCACGAGCGCCAGGGCATCGACATGAGCGCACTGCCCCGCATGGCGGCCGACGACGTCGTGACCGCCAGCCTGCGCGGCCTGGAACTGGGCGAGACCGTCTGCGCCCCGGGCGTCGAGGACGCCGGCCTGCTCGACGCGGTCTTCACGGCCGACCTGGCCGCCTTCGGCGCGCAGAGCCCGGAACTCGCCACGCGCTACCGCTCCGTCTGAACCGACCGACGCGGCGGCCTGACTCATGGCCGTGCCGCGGACCTGACGACGCCGCCGCGGGGAACGACCGGAAGATCGGCTCGCAGCGATCGAACGCCGTCCGGCCTTCGACATGAAACGGTGGCCCGGCGCCAAGCGCCGGGCCACCGTTGTCCGTTCGGCCCGTCATCGGGTTCCGAGCGCCTCGGCCAGGAAGCCGATCGCCTGCCGGATCGCCGCCTCGGCCGCGTGCGTCGCGCGCAGCGCGTTCAGCATCACGAAGTCGTGGATGATCCCCTGGTAGCGGACCGCGGTGACGGGGACGCCGGCCGCGCGCAGCTTCCTCGCGTACGCCTCGCCCTCGTCGCGGAGGACGTCGGCCTCGGCGGTGATCACCAGCGCGGGCGGCAGCCCCGCCAGCTGCTCGACATCGGCGCGCAGCGGCGACGCGGTGATCTCGTTGCGTTGCGCCTCGTCGGTCGTGTACTGGTCCCAGAACCACTGCATCGCGTCGCGGCGGAGGAAGTACCCCTCCGCGAACCGGTGGTACGACTCGGTGTCGAAGGCCGCGTCGGTCACCGGGTAGAAGAGCACCTGCGCCGCGAACCGCGGGCCGCCGCGCTCCTTCGCCATCAGCGTCAGCGCGGCGCTCATGTTGCCGCCGACCGAGTCGCCCGCGACGGCGAGACGGGTGGCGTCCAGGCCCTTGTCGGCTCCGTGCTCGACGACCCACCGCGCCGCGGCGTAGCTCTGCTCGATCGCGACGGGGTAGCGCGCCTCGGGGGAACGGCTGTAGTCGGGGAAGACGACCGCGGCACGTGCACCGGCGGCCAGCTCGCGGACGAGCCGCTCGTGCGTGTGGAAGTCGCCGAACACCCAGCCGGCGCCGTGGATGTAGAGGATGACCGGGAGCAGGCCCGTCACGCCCTCCGGCCGCACGATCTTGACCGGGAACTCGCCGACCGGGCTGGAGAGGCGGAGCTCCTCGATCTCGGCGGCGGGCATGTCGATCTCGCCGGACTGCACCTCGTCGACCGTCTCGCGGCCCTTCACCGGGCCGAGGTCGAACAGGTAGGGCGGCTTGGCCGTCGCGTTCGCGAACTCCTGCGCCGCCGGCTCGAGCACGACGTCGTTCGTGGTGGTGGCCATCGCTGTCTCCTCACTGGGCCGTCGTTCTGTTGACACCCAAGAAGCTAGCACACAAGTACCTTGTGCACAACCTAATCTTCTGAGATTGGATGCGGTACTCTTTTTGCATGTCCGTAACCACAGACGCCGAGGTCCCGATCGAGGACTACCTGTGTCTCGCCCTCTGGAAGGCGTCCCGCTCGATGACCTCGCTCTACCGCGATCTACTGGACGAGCTGGGGCTGACGTACCCGCAGTACCTGGTGATGCGACTCCTCTGGCAGAAGGGGCCGCAGCCGGTGAAGGTGATCGCCTCCGTGCTGCAGCTCGACTACGGCACGCTCTCCCCGCTGCTGAAGCGGCTCGAGGCGGCCGGGCTGGTGACCCGCTGCCGCCGACGCGACGACGAGCGTTCGGTCGAGATCGGGCTGACCGACGCCGGCGAGGCGCTTCGCGCCAAGGCCGACGACGTCCCCACGCGTCTCATCTGCGCCATGGGACTCGACGAGCAGACGAGGGCGCAACTGCTGCAGATGCTCAGGCAGCTGACCGAAACGGTCAGCGCGGCCGCCGAGTCCGGCGACCGGGGAGAACAGCCCGCGAAGAAGTGACCGCAGGCAGGCGTGCTCGGACGAGCACGGCAGCCGACGGCAGATTCCTCCGGCGACAAGCCCGGCCGCTCCGGCGGAGAAGCGGTGCGTCGCGGGCGTACTCCCCCAGCACGTGGGCCGACCATCCGGCCGCGCGGGCGACGGCGAACACCGCCTCGCCCGCGCCATGGATCATCCCGGGGCGGACACCGCATCGACCACCTGCAGTCGGTCTCGGCCGAGTTCAACCTCGTCTACCGGCCCAAGTCCTTCCACGTGCACGACGAGACCTTCGATGACCGCTACGCGTTCGTCGGCCCCACCCGGCTGCCCGCCGCGCAGGACTGGACGCCCCCGGGACGGCCGCTGGTCCTGGTGTCGCTGGGCACGATCATCAGCCGCCCGGACCTCTTCCGCACCTGCGTCCAGGCGTTCGCCGACGAGCCCTACCACGTCGTGATGTCCGTGGGCCGCGGCATCGACCCCGCCGATCTCGGGCCGCTGCCCGCGAACATCGAGGCCCACCGGCACGTCCCGCAGCCCGCGGTGCTCGCACACGCCGACGCCTTCGTCACTCACACCGGCATGAACTCCGCGATGGAATCCCTGGCGGCGGCCGTACCGATGGTGGCCATCCCGCACACCCCAGAAGAGCAGACCACCGCCGACCGCATCGCCGCCCTTGGCCTCGGCTCGACTATCGCCCCCGCCGATGCCACCGCCGAACGCCTGCGCGAAGCCGTCCGCGCCCTGCTCGACGATCCCGGCGTCCGGCAGCGGCTGCGCGCCCTGCAGGACGACCTGCGTGCGGCGGGCGGTGCGCCCTGTGCGGCCGATGCGATCGAGGCCCGCCTACCCGGATGAGGCATTACCAGGGCGTGTCCGGTGGATCATGATGGGACCGCAACGCTCGACGAGCTCATCGTCCCGTGCAGCAGAGAGTACGCCGCCGCGCCCTCGCCGGCCGCGTTCTGGCCGCTCCGGCCGAGGTCGCGGCGGTGCTCCGGGCCTGCGAGGAACCCTGCAAGGCGCACACCGCCTGGCGGACGCGGCTCGCCTGCCGCAGCGGCCGGATGTTCCCCCACAGCCCGTCTTTCTGCGGCCGCGCCGCGACCTGGTGCTCGACCGCCCCCTTCTCCAACGCCTCATGGGCCGTAAACGGCCGGGCCCGATCCTGGAGCGACCGCCCCGTCGGATCCCAAGCTGCGGCAATACCCTGACCTCGCGTGAAATGCACCGCCCAGCAGACCGCAAACCGGATGGCGCATTTCACTCCCCTGCTCTTTGCATGTTCTTTTCGCACCGTTGAGAGCGCAGCGGTCCGACGCGGTGTTGAATGAGCGGAAGGGGGAGAGCGCCCGATGGACGAGGCGGACGAGAAGGTTCTGGTCGTGGCCACCCGGTTGTTCGCGGAGCTGGGCTACGACACCACGACCCTCGGGATGATCACGGACGCCGTGGGGAAGGAAGCCGAGGAATCGAAACTCCTCCGCCTCGGCAAGCGGCAGCTCTACCGCCACGCGTTCGGCCGCCTCCACGCGATGGAGACGGCCCGTCTGGAGGCCGCGGCACGCGAGGCGCCCGACGACCCCGAAGGCGTCCACCACCTGGTCGACGTCTTCATCGATTTCGTGACCGAGCACCCCGAGTTCCCCGCCCTGTGGTCGCAGCGCTCTCTCAAGGACGCGATCGACCTGCGTTTCCCCGAGAAAGAATTCCCGCCGCCCCTGCTGACCGTGCTGACCTCGCACTCCTGGCAGGGGCTCCGCCCGGACATCGACCTGGAGCTGATCAGCTGGATGATCATCTGGACCGTTGCCGACTATGTCTTCAGCTCTCGCGTCAGCGGCCGGGATTTCCCCTTCGCCAATTTCCGCCCCCGCCTCCACGCCCTCCTCGATCAGGTCCTGTGAATCGCCGGTCGGGCTTTCGCAGGACGCACGGCGCTTACGGGGGTGTTCCGCCGCGCTGCGCGGTGCCCCGGGTGCCGTCGCCGCGGGTCCACTCGACGAGGAGCCCGTCGCGGGCTCCGAAGCGCACGAGGTGCCGTCCGACAACGTCCTCCAGGCGGGCCTGGCCGTCGGCGGCGGTTTCGAGGCGCAGGTCGAGCACGCCTTCACCGCAGGAGGGCTCGACGCGGCCGCCGCCGTCGAAGTCGATCCGGCCGGCGGCCGAGTCGTCGTCCCACTCCCCCGTGGCGCGGCGGCCCAGGTGCGACACGAGCTGCTTTCCGTAGCGGGCCGGGCGGTCGGTGCGGACGGAGGCGGTGCTGACCACCCGTTCGGTGTCCGCCTTGGCTTCCTCCTCATGCAGTCGGGTGCAGGGTTCCGGGGATGTGCCGGCGAGCTGGTCGCGACGCCGGAGCACGGTGGCGACGGATGCGGCGTCCCGGGGTCGTCCTTCCCACTCGCCGCCCGGGCAGCCGTGTGGGAGAGCTTGAACGGTGCCAAGACGCCAGCGCGGCGATCACGGACGGCGGGGGCCGTTCAGAAGAGGCGGCGGATGACCTGGACCGTTCGGGCCAGGTGGGGTTCGTCGCGGTCGGCGCGGTGGGCGACGGCCAGTTCGATCGACACCGTCGGCCGGACGAGGGGCCGGTAGACGACGCCGTCGAGGGCGAGCGCGGTCACCGGTTCGGGCACGACCGCGGCGCCGAGGCCCCCGGCGACGAGGGTGATGAGCGTCGAGGTCTCCCCCACCTCGTGCCGGATGCGCGGCTCGACGCCGGCATCGCGCATGAGGCCGAGCACGACGTCGTGCATCACCGAGTGGCGGCCCGCCGAGTAGGTGATCAGGTCGACGCCGGCGAGGTCGGCGGCGTGCACCCGGCTCCGGGCCGCGAGCGGATGCTCGGCCGGGAGCGCCGCCACGAGGCGGTCCCGGCGCAGGGTGTGGACGGTGAGGGAGGGGTCGGCCGCGGGCGGGCGCAGCAGCGCCACGTCGATCGCGCCGCTGTGCAGCGCCTCGACCTGGTCCGGGGCCAGCATCTCGCCGCGGAAGGAGAAGTCGATGCCGGGCAGTTCGGCGGCCAGCCGGCGTGACAGGGTCGGCAGCAGGCTGTAGGTCGCCGAGCCGACGCAGCCGAGGGTGAGGTGGCCGACCGCGCCGGCGGCGACCCGGCGGGCGTGGTCGGCGGCCTCCTCGACCTCGGCGAGGATCCCCCGCACCCGCTCCAGGTAGGCGCGGCCGGCGTCGGTGAGCTCGACCCGGCGCGTGGTGCGCTGGAACAGCGCGACGCCGAGCCGGGCTTCGAGCTGCCGGATCGCCTGCGAGAGCGGGGGCTGGGCCATGTGGAGCCGCTCGGCCGCACGCCCGAAGTGGAGCTCTTCGGCGACGGCGACGAAGTAGCGGAGCTGCCGCAGATCCATATGTCCAACGTCTTAATGTGTATGGATATTGATACTTCACCATATTAGTTCGATGTTCTAGCGTCGAGCCATGAGCAGTGCGTTCCTCTACAGCGCCGTGCGGACCCCGTTCGGCAAGTTCAACGGCGCGTTGGCCGACGTCCGGCCCGACGATCTGGCCGCCGCCGCGATCGGCGGCCTGCTCGCGCAGACGCCGTCGCTGGATCCCGCCGCGATCGACGAGGTCGTCTGGGGCAACGCCAACGGCGCCGGCGAGGAGAACCGCAACGTCGGGCGGATGGCCGCGCTGCTGGCCGGTCTGCCGACCAGCGTGCCCGGCACGACGGTCAACCGGCTGTGCGGTTCCAGCCTGGACGCGGCGATCGTCGGCGCCCGCGCCATCGAGACGGGCGACGCGCAGATCGTCCTCGTCGGCGGGGTCGAGTCGATGACGCGGGCGCCGTGGGTGCTGCCCAAGCCGTCGCGGGCCTTCCCGGCGGGCGACGTCGCCGCGGTGTCGACGACGCTGGGCTGGCGGCTGGTCAACCCGCGGATGCCGAAGGAGTGGACCGTCTCGCTGGGCGAGTGCAACGAGCAGCTCCAGGAGCGTTTCGGCATCTCCCGCGAGCGCCAGGACGAGTTCGCCGTCCGCTCCCACCGCCTCGCGCACCGGGCGTGGGAGGACGGCTTCTACGACGCGCTGGTCACCCCGGTCGGCGGGCTGGCCCGCGACGAGGGCATCCGCCCGGACACCGGCATCGACAAGCTCGCCGCGCTCAAGCCGTCGTTCCGGCCGGAGGGCACCATCACCGCGGGCAACGCCTCCCCGCTCTCCGACGGCGCCTCCGCGGTGCTCCTCGGCGGCGAGTCGGCCGCGGAGGCCGTCGGCCGCGACCCGATCGCCCGGATCATCGGGAAGGGCGCGATGGCGCTGGATCCGCGGGAGTTCGGCTACGCCCCGGTCGAGGCCGCCAACCGGGCGCTCGCCCGCGCCGGGATCACCTGGGACCGGGTCGGCGCGGTCGAGCTCAACGAGGCGTTCGCGGTGCAGTCGCTGGCCTGCGTCGACGCCTGGCTGAAGGACGGCCTGCGCGACCCCGGGATCGTCAACCAGCGCGGCGGGGCCATCGCGATCGGGCACCCGCTGGGCGCCTCCGGCGGCCGGATCCTCGGGACGCTGGCCGCCGTCCTGAGGGAGCGCCGCGAACGGTACGGCGTGGCCGCCATCTGCATCGGCGTCGGCCAGGGGCTCGCCGTCGTGCTGGAGAACCTGGAGGTGGCGCAGTGAGCCGGGCCGTCGTGCTGGAGTCGACCGACGAGGCCGTCGCCGGGATCGAGGACGGCTCCACCGTCCTGGTCGGCGGCTTCGGTATGGCCGGGATGCCGTTCGACCTCATCGACGCCCTCATCCGGCAGGGCGCCAAGGACCTCACGATCGTCTCCAACAACGCCGGCAACGGCGACGTCGGCCTGGCGGCGCTGCTCGCGGCCGGTCGGGTCCGCAAGGTGGTGTGCTCCTTCCCGCGGCAGGTGGACTCCTACGTCTTCGACTCGCTGTACCGCGAGGGGAAGATCGAACTGGAGGTGGTGCCGCAGGGCACCCTCGCCGAGCGGATGCGGGCCGCCGGCGCGGGGATCGGCGCGTTCTACTGCCCGACCGCGGTCGGCACCCCGCTCGCCGAGGGCAAGGAGGTGCGCACCATCGACGGACGCGACTACGTGCTGGAGTATCCGATCAAGGGCGACTACGCCCTCATCTCCGCGTACCGTGCCGATCCGATGGGCAACCTCGTCTACCGCAAGACCGCCCGCAACTTCGGCCCGGTGATGGCGACCGCCGCCACCACCACGATCGTCCAGGTCGACGAGGTCGTCCCGCTCGGCGCGATCGACCCGGAGACGGTCGTCACCCCGTCCATCTACGTCGACCGCATCGTCGCGGTCGAGTCCCGCCGCTACACCGTCCAGGGGGCACGATGACCACCGAAGCCACCGCCGGAGCACCGGTCGCCGCCGACCGTCCGCTCAGCATGGACGAGGTGGCCGCCGTGATCGCGCGGGACATCCCGGCCGGCGCGTACGTCAACCTCGGCATCGGCCAGCCCACCAAGATCGCCGACCATCTGCCCGAAGAGCTCGGCGTCGTCCTGCACACCGAGAACGGCATGCTCGGCATGGGGCCGAAGGCCGAGGGCGACCAGATCGACCCCGATCTCACCAACGCCGGCAAGGTCCCGGTCACCGAACTGCCGGGGGCGGCGTACTTCCACCACGCCGACTCCTTCGCCATGATGCGCGGCGGTCACCTCGACATCTGCGTGCTCGGCGCCTACCAGGTCTCCGAACACGGCGACCTGGCCAACTGGCACACCGGCAAACCCGACGACATCCCCGCCGTCGGCGGCGCGATGGATTTGGCGATCGGCGCCAAGGACGTCTACGTGATGATGAAGCTCTTCACCAAGTCCGGTGCGCCCAAGCTGGTCCCGAAGTGCACCTACCCGCTGACCGGCGTCAGGTGCGTCAGCCGCGTCTACACCGAGGTCGCCGCGTTCGACCTGCGGCCCGACGGCGTCCACGTGCTGGAGACGTACGGCACCACCGTGGACGAACTGCGCTCACGCCTCGACGTCGAACTGCTCTGACCCTCCCCCGCGCCACGGTGCGGACCGGGCTGCTCCCCGGTCCGCACCGCCTCCGCGGCCTCGTGGCATCCCGATCCGCAACCGCCGACGGAGTACCTGTCGGCGGTTTGCGGCGTCGAGGCGTTCCCAGGCGGGGGCGGACGTCCGGTCGGCCAGGCGGCCACCTCGGGCAGTCGCGCACCCGGCAGCGTCGTGGTGTTCAGCTCTCGATGATGACGGCGACGAGTTCCTTTTGAGGAAATCGTGCGGCAGGCCGACGAAGAAGGGTTGACGGTGTGCGCTTGCACGGTTCCCGTCAAGGCGACCAGGCCCGTCACCACCGCGATCAGGGCAGCCGGGGCGGGCGGGGCCGCCGGTGTCCTGCCCCCTGGATCATCGGCGGTGCCCTGCCCGTGGAGCGCGGCACTAACCGGCTCGAACGACACCGTGCCGCGGTCACGCAGTACGAAAAGCCCGCCATAGTGCGGTGACTAAGAGCTTGTCTCATTTGGCTTGATCGGTACTCTGTCGCTCGTGGTGATGGTCGAGCGGCTGGTTCCAGACGAGTTGTGGGAG
>NZ_BAABDO010000068.1:0-37310 GCF_039539665.1 Actinomadura keratinilytica | reverse complement strand
CGGCCGCGCAGGCGGCCCCGCCCACGGCACCACCGGCACCGGCCGCGGTGGCGGCCGCCGCCGCGTCCGCCGAACCCGCGGCGGCCCTGGCGCGCGGCCCCGGACGCCGCTCCGCCACGACGTTCCTCATCATTCCGCGCCTGCACAAGCGGCTGCGGGTCAGAGAAGGCGTGTCGCAGCGCGTGCTGGCCCTCGGCGTGGGCCACTACCCGGGGACGGCGCGTCCCGGCGCGATCGGCAACGTGGTGCTGCTCGGCCACCGCACGACGCACACGGCGCCGTTCCGGCGGCTGCACCGGCTGCGCAACGGCGACCCGCTCGTGCTGGCGAAGGGCAAGCGGCGGCACACCTACCGGGTGTACCGGAAGACGATCATGTCGCCGCGCCGGCGGTCGGTGCTCGCGCCGGTGCCGTTCCGGCCCGACGCCGCGCCGCGCACCCGGTCGCTCACGCTGATCACGTGCCATCCGCCGGGCTCGGAACGGCAACGGCTGGTCGTCCTGGCCAAGAGCGATGCGGGGTGAGCATGGACAGCAGCACACGGCGCCGCCGGGCGGGCGGGCACGGGCGCGCGATCGTGACGGGCCTGGCGGCGCTGGGGGCGCTCGGTGCCCTGGTCACGGCGGGTCCGGCGGCACGCGCGCCCGACCCGGCGGACGGGGCGGCGCCGAGCCGCGCGCCGGACCCGTCGGCGGCGGGCGGAGGGCCGGGCACGCGCGGGGCGGATATCGCCGCCGTACCGTGCCCGCGGGAGGCGCTGCGGGTCGTCCGCATGCCCCACGTCATCGACATGACCCGGTGCGACCCGCGGTCCGCGCTGGTCGAGGGGCCGGACGGCCTGGGCGCCGTGGTGCCCGCCGACGGCTCCTCGGTGGCGGCGTCCAGGCTCGGCGCCCGGCCCGGGGAGGGCGTGCGGACGCTGGTCGTACAGGTCGATCTGGCCAAGAAGCTGGTCGTCGTGTCCGACCGGGAGCCCGGCGGTCCGCGGGAGACCTCCGGCCCGGCGGCGGGCCGCGGGCCGGACCCGGTGCGCCCCGTGGCCGCCACCCCCTCCCCCGCCTCGCCGGCTCCGGCCGTCGCGCCGATCCCGGCGTGCAGGGACGCCGCCTACCGGCACGACGGCGCCCCGATCCCGTCCCGGCGCCGCGGCCGCGCGGTGCTGAAATGGTGGTACTACCCGGGCGACGGCCGGGTGCGCAGGCTGAGCGTCGCGCAGCAGAAGAGGGCGTTCACCCGGGGAGTCCGCATCGCCGTGGAGGGACGCAACAACTGCCGCCTGGGCCGGATCGCGGTCCGCCAGGTCCTGCTGGGGCACACCTGGCGTGCGCCCGGAGTCATCTCCAGCGGGGCGTGCGGCCTGGCCGACGGGCGCAACGTCCGCGGCTGGATGCGGTTCACCAGCGGCGAGACCATCCTCGGCCTGACCTGCAAGTGGTTCCGCAGGGGCAAAGTGGTCGAGGGCGACGTCGCCCTCAACGCCGGCGGAGTGACCTGGACGACCAGCAGCAGGCGCTGCCGCGGCAACACCTACGACGCGGTCGGCGTCGCCGCGCACGAGAACCTCCACCACATGGGCCTGGCCCACGTCGACGGCTCCGCTCACCGCAACCTCACGATGTTCCCGGCCATCGGCGCCTGCGAGTTCCACTGGCGCACCCTGGGCCTGGGGGACTTCCTCGGCCTGAAGCGCTACTACGGCGCCCGCTGAACACGGCACCTGCTGGACAGTGCCCGCCGAACAATGCCCGCCGAACAGCGCCCGCCGAACAGCGCCCGCCGAACAGCGCCCGCCGAACAGCGACGGCGCGTCGCCGCGGGCCGTGCCGCAGGACGCCCCCGGACGCCAGCATCCCCGCCCGCGCTTAACGAAGATCGGCCCGTAACCTGGCGCCGATTTTGATCTGTAACAGTTTGAGCACGGCGTGTTACTGAAAGGTATCTGTGCGCGGGCCCCGTTCCCTCGTCCGTCGCGGAACGGGGCCGTAACCGTCGTTTCTCGCCACGGGGGCCTGGCGCCGCCATGCCCTGCGTGCGAGCAATCGCGCTCAGCGAACCGTGCTCACGAAAGGGACCCGCGATGAAGGCGAACAAGGCACGCAAGTCGTCGAACAAGGCTCGTCGGCCGCAGCGCAGGACGTCGCGGATCGGCACGTGGGCCAAGTGGGGCGCCACCGGCCTGACCGCGGTCGTCACGCTCGCCGGCTCGATCGCCGCGATCGCGATGCTCCGCTCCTGGTTCGCCCGGCCGAGCACGCAGCGCCGCGACTGGTCCGCCGCGACCCACGGCGACCGGCGGGAAGAGACGCAGCGCGCGTCCATGTGAGCCCGCTTCCGCCCCCGCGGTCCGCACCCGCCGCGCCGGGACGGGCACCGTCCGTCCCCGCGGCCGGGCCGCGCCGATTCGGCGGCGACGCGGCCGGTCCGTCCGGCGACGTCGCCGGCGCGAAGGGTCAGCAGCGTTCCTCCGCGGTTCCGGCCCGGTGCGCCGCCATCCGCACCCCCGCACAGCACGAAAGATCTTTCTTCCCCATCGCGGTGACCGGCCGGCGTGATCGGCCGGGCGGGCGGCCGACGGCACGACGGCGGCCCGCGGGTGCCGGCCGCGCCGCGCGAGTGGGGCCGACCGCTCCCGGAGGTGACCCGTGAAGATCGCCATGATCTCCGCACACGCCAGCCCGCTGGCCGTCCGCGCCGCCGCCCCGGACGAGGAGGGCGACGCCGAGGCCGGACCCGCCGAACCCGGCGGGCAGCACGTGTTCGTCGCCGACCTGGCGGCGCGTCTCGGGGCGCAGGGTCACCACGTCACCGTCTACACCCGCCGCGACGACCCGGACCTGCCCGCACGGGTGCGGCTGGAGCCCGGGGTGACCGTCGAGCACGTGCCCGCCGGGCCGGCCGAGCCGATGCCCCGCGACGAGCTGCTCCCCTGGATCCCCGACTTCGGCCACTACCTGTGCGAACGCTGGGCCGACGACCAGCCCGAGATCGCCCACGCGCACTTTTGGATGAGCGGCCTGGCCGCCCTGCAGGCCATCCGGCATCTCGGCGGGCAGCGCGTCCCGATGGTGCAGGCGTACCACGCGCTGGGCACGGTCGAGCACCGGCACGGCGGGGCGCAGGACGGCGGCCCGGCCGGACGCATCCGGTTGGAACGCGCCATCGGCCAGGCCGCCGACGCCGTGATCGCGGCGAGCTCGGAGGAGGCCGAGGAGCTGGTGCGCATGGGGGTGCCGCGCGACCGCATCGCGATCGTGCCCTGCGGGGTGGACCTGGAGTTCTTCAGCCCGGACGGGCCGGCCGATCCGTCCCGGCGGGGGCGGCGCCTGCTCATGCTGTCGCGGCTGGGCGAACGCCACGGCGTGGACACCGCGATCCAGGCGCTCCCCCGGATCCCCGGCGCGGAGCTGATCGTCGCCGGCGGTCCGCCGTACGAGCGGATCGACGAGGACCCGGACGTGCGGCGGCTGCGCCGGCTGGCCGAGGAGACCGGGGTCGCCCGGCGGGTGGCGTTCCTGGGGCGGGTGACCCGGGCGGAGGTGCCCCGGCTGCTGCGGTCGGCGGACCTGGTGGTGACACTGCCCTGGTACGAGCCGTTCGGCATGGTGCCGCTGGAGGCGATGGCCTGCGGCGTGCCGGTCGTCGCCACCGCCGTCGGCGGTCACCTGGACACCGTCATCGACGGTGTCACCGGGGTGCACGTGGCACCCCGCACGCCCGAACAGACCGCCCGTGTCATCCGCTCCCTGCTCGCCGACCCCACCCGCCGCACCGCCATGGGCTTCGCGGGCAGCGACCGCGCCCGCTCCCGCTATTCGTGGGACCGGATCGCCCTGGAGACCGTCAAGACGTACCGGCGCGCGCTGGCGCGTGCCCGGGTGCCCGCCTGATCAACCCGCCGAAGGGTAAAAACTCAGGTAAAAGATTCGGCATCGCCGGGTGTGCCGCCCGGTGCGCGCGAGCCCCGTCCGACTAGGGGATTCCCGCAGGTGACAGGCCCGCGGGCCGGTGCGGGGAAGCGGTCAAGCGCCGGGCAAGCGTTGCTAACGTCGAGGTCATGCTAGACAAGCCGTCGCATGCCTTGGCCGATGTCGCCCGCAGCGTGGGAAACGCCGGGACGACCGCCATGGCGAGCATACCCGGGCTGCTGGCAGCGGTGGACCAGCACGCCGCCGCGGTGCGCGACCTGCTCGCCGCCTCCGGGAAGACGCTCGACATCGCGTCGCTCGGCGAGTACCTGGTGGAGTTCACCGAGTCCGCGCTGGAACGCGGCTGGACGCCCGGCGACGACCGCGACTGGGAGTTCGTGCGCATCGTCGCCGTCTGCTGGCTGATGACCCGCCACGACTACTGAGCACCCCGGCTCGGCGCGCCCCCGGATCCGAACGGCCCGCACGCCTCGGCCCGCCGTAGCGGCAGGTGATCGGGCGACCACTCGTCGCAGGGATCCGGCCGCTCGTCGCACCGGGCGGCCATCGCGCGTACATACCCGGGCGTAGTGCCTATTTTCGTACCCGTCGCCGGGTGCCCCGGCCACAGGAGTCCTCGGGGAGGCGCCGTCGGAGCCGACGGGCACCGTCCCGCACCGGTGCCCGTGGGTTCCGTGTGGCCGGCCCCGGCGGCCACGGAGGGGGGAGGGGGCACGCCCATTCACTGATACGCGGGCGTGCCTCCTCCGTGCGCCGCCCCGTCCTCCTCCCGCGCGGCCTCTAAGCGGCCCTCTCCCCCGTACCCGCCGCCGCGCTCCTCCGGTTTACCGCCGCCCTTCTCGGAAAGCGGGACCAAGAGGAAGAAAAGGAGGAGCCATGCCGAAAACCACCAAAAGCGGCAAACCACGGCAGGAAGAGCTTCCGAGCACCCTCCGGCGCTCCAGCAGGGAGGCCCAGGAGACCTTCGTCAAGGCCCATGACAGCGCGGTCGAGACGTACGGCGAGGGCGAGCGGGCGCACCGCACCGCGTACGCGGCGCTCAAGCACAAGTTCGAAAAGCGCGGCGACCGCTGGGTCGAGAAGGCCCGCAAGGGGCCGTCCGACCCGCGCGCCAAGAACCCCAGGGCCCGCGAGGGCAGGGGCCGGAGCTTCGGCGGCGTCGACGTCGAGGGCCACTCCAAGCAGGAGCTCTACCAGCGGGCCGCCGAACTGGACGTGCAGGGCCGCTCGCGCATGTCCAAGGGGGAACTGGCCGCGGCCATCGCGCGCAAGCAGGGGTAGGAGCGGTCATGCCGATGGACGAGCGCACGAAGGCGACGGTGCGCGCCCTGCTGGACCGGCACCCCCGCGGCTACGTCGCCGAGGAGACCGGCTTCACCGTCACCGCCACCGCGGCCGGGCTGTTCCGGCTGCTGTGCCTGTCGGTGCCGGCCGACGACCCCGCCCCCTCGCGGGAGGCCGTCGAGGCCACCCGCGCGCTGCCGGCGCGCCGCTGGGACAGCGCGCCCGAGATGAGCAAGACCGGCGACCGCGAACGCGCCGAGGTGATCGCTCAGGCCGGGTACCGCCACGCCGGACGGGCCGCCCGGCTGCTCGGCGCGGCCACCCGCATGGTCGTCCACCGGTACGGCGCCGACCTGCGCAACTTGCGCCGGGCCGCGGGCGGCGACCACGGCCGCCTGGTCGATCTGCCGGCCGAGATCCCCGGCATGGACGAGGCGGGCCGCGCGGTCTTCCTGCGCGAGGCCCAGATGTTCTGGCCGGAGGCGGGGCCGTTCATGGACCGGCACGCCGTCCGCGCCGCCGAGCGGCTGCACCTGCCGTCCGACGGCGGCACGCTGCTGCGCGACGTGGCCCGCGGCGGCGGCCACGAGGAGCTGTCCTGGCTGGTCGGCGCGTTGGCGCTGGTGGACGTGCACAACGTGTACGACCGCATCCGCACATCCGCCCGGGTGTGAGCCGGGCGGGCGCCCTGCGCCGCGGCGCAGGGCGCCCGGCCCGTGCCGAGTTCTTCGGCCCCCTACTCGCCGTTCCACCAGCGGGCGACGGCGGCCTTCAGACCGCCGCGCGGAGCCGGAGCCGGCGCCGCCGGCTGCTGCCGGACGGCGCCCGGGGCGTGGCCGGCCGGCTGCGCCGGCGCCACGGCGGCTTCGGCCTGCTGCTCCACCGCGTCGTTCTGCGCCCCCCACGACTGGTCGACGTCCCGGACGGGCGGGAACTTGACCGGCAGCGCCTGCAGGGACCGGTGGAACGGTCCCGGCCGCCACTGCAACTGCTCGACGGGGACGGCGAGCTCGATGTCGGGCAGACCGTCCAGCAGCCGCTCGATCGCCACCGACGCGATGAGCCGCGCGTGGTTCTTGGCGGGGCAGGCGTGCGGACCCGCCCCCCACGACAGGTGGGCGCGGTTGCCCGCCCGCTGGTCGGTGGCCCTGGCGGGGTCGGTGTTGGCCGCGGCGAAGCTGATGACGATCGGCGTGTCGGCGGGCAGCACCGTCCCCATGAACTCCATCTCGCGGGCCAGGTAGCGGGCCGCGTAGTTGGCGATCGGCGGGTCGGTCCAGAGGATCTCGTCGAGCGCGTCCTCCACGGGGAGGCTGCCGCCGGACAGGTCGCCGGCGAACCGGTCGTCGGCCAGCAGCAGCCGCAGCCCGTTGGCGATGAGATTCTGCGTGGGCTCGGTGCCGCCGCCCATCAGCAGCACCAGCTGGTGCGCCATCTCCTCGTCGGTCAGCCGCGCCGGGTGGGCGATCAGCCAGGAGGTGATGTCGGCGCCCGGCCGCTGCCGCTTGAGCGCCACCAGCCGCAGGACGCCGTCGGTCAGCGCCGCGTTGCCCTTCTCGACGTCCTCCATCTCCCAGATGGCGCTCATCCCGTACATCAGCTGCTGGGCGATGTCCGGCGGGCAGCCGAACAGCTCCATGAACACCAGCAGCGGCAGCACGACCGCGTAGTCCTTCAGCAGGTCCGCCTCGCCCGCCGAGGCCATCAGGCGGATCAGCTTGTCGGCGTTGCGCTCGACGTAGCCGCGCAGCGTGGTGTTGTCGACCCGGGCGAACGCGTCGGTGATGGCGCCGCGCAGCCGCGCATGGACGGTGCCGTCGGTGAACAGCGCGTTCGGCCGGTACCCCATCATCGGCAGCACCGGGCAGTCGGGCGGCACCGTCTGCTGCCAGCCGCGCGGGTCGTGCATGAACGTCAGGTCGTCGCGCAGCACCTCAAGGGCCGCGTCGTACCCGATGGCGAGCACCGCCGGGACGCCCGGGGCCAGCTCCACGGGCGCGAACTGCCCGTGCACGCGCAGCTCGGCGTAGGCGGAGTGCGGGTCGGCGGCGAACTCGGGCCCGTACAGGGGCATGCGGCCGCCGGCGTGCACCGGGCACCCCGACGCCCCGGCCCCCTGCCGGGCCGGACCCGCGGCGGTGCGGGCCTGGTCGTCGTCCAGGCGTTCGGTCGTCATGACGCCTCCCGGTCCAGGGCGATCAGGTGGTCCACCAGCGCGATCAGCGCCCGCGCCGACGAGGCGCGGTCGCGGGCGTCGCAGGTGACCAGCGGAGTGGCGGGATGCAGGTCGAGGGCCTCGCGGACCTCCTCCTCGGGGAACACCGGGGCGCCGTCGAAGGCGTTCACGGCCACCGCGTACGGCAGGCCGTGCCGCTCCACCAGGTCCATGATCTCAAAGGACTGGTCCAGGCGGCGGGTGTCCACCAGCACCAGGGCGCCGAGCGCCCCGCGCGCCAGGTCCTCCCAGAGCCGCTTGAACCGGCCCTGCCCCGGCGTCCCGAACAGGTACAGCACCAGCCGGTCGCTGAGGGTGAGCCGCCCGAAGTCCATGGCCACGGTGGTGTGGGTCTTGTCGGGGACGCCGGACAGGTCGTCGACCGGCGCCCCGGCCTGCGTCATCCGCTCCTCGGTGCGCAGCGGCCGGATCTCCGACAGGGTGCCCACCAGCGTCGTCTTGCCGACCGCGAAGTGCCCCACGATGAGCAGCTTCACCGACTGGCGCACCGAGTCGCGCACGTACATGCCGCCGGCGCCCGTGCCGGGCGCGCTCGCGGCGACGCTCTCAGAGGAGAGCACGGAGTCCATCGAGCACCTCCTGCAGGAGCCCCAGCTGCTCGGGCCGCGACGAGTCCGGGCCCGCGGCCCGGGTGGTGATGTGACCGCTGTCCACCAGGTCGGACAGCAGGACCTTGGTGACGCTCACCGGCAGATCGAGATGGCCGGAGACCTCGGCCACCGACAGCGCGCCGCCCCGGCACAGGTTCACGATGCGGCGCTTCTCGGGGCTCAGCCCGGTCAGCGGCAGGTCCCCGGCGGCCGTGACCAGGGTCACCAGGTCGAAGATGTTGCGTGTCGGGCGGGCCCGGCCGCCGGTCACCACATGCGGCCGGACCAGCGCCCGCCGGTTTCGCGGCGTCATCATGCGCCGGCACCCTGCCTCGGCGGGGTGGACAGTTCCTTGCCCAGCCGCTGCACCAGCTCCTGCAGCCGGTACGACACGGCCTCCATGTCCACGTGCTGGGTGGCCGAGACGGCCAGGTACGCGCCCGGGCCCGCGGCGACGAGGAACACGTAGCCGTCGTCGAACTCGCTGACCGTCTGCCGCCACATCGTGTTCGGATCGCCGCAGAACTCGGCGGTGCTGCGGGCCAGCGACTGCAGCCCCGCCATGCCCGCGGCCTGCCGTTCGGCCTCGTCGCGGTCGATCCGCGCGGAGTGGGCCATCAGCAGCCCGTCGGCCGACAGCAGGATCGCGTACCGCGTCTCGGGCATGCGCAGTGCGTCATCGAGCATCCAGCCGAGCTTGTTGTCCACGAATTCGGTCATGACCGGATGTTCCCTTCACTGTCGGCTTCGTGCTGGCCGGCCGCCCGCTCGGCCCCGTCCGAGACGGACGCGGCACGGCCGGACCGCGTTCCCCGCTGCCACGCGCCCAGGCCCGCGGCGCTCCGGCGCGATGGCGGCTCCGCACCGGCGCCGGTGCTCGGTTCCTCCGCCGCCGGCGCCGGTGCGGCGGCGGTGAGCCGGCGGCGCTTGGGCAGCCCCCCGGCCGTGGACTCCACGGCGACCGGCTCGGCCTGTTTCTCGCCGGCTCCCACCTGCGCCGGCTGCGCTCGGTCGGACGACGCGTCAGGCTCGGGCGACACGGCGGGTCCCTCCTGCTCGTTCGTCGGGACGGCGGTCAGCAACGTGTTCGGCAGGAACACCACCGCGCGGACGCCGCCGTACGGCGACCGGGTGTCCACCGACACGGTGAATCCGTAGCGGGCCGACAGCACCCCGGCGACGGCGAAGCCGACCTGCGGCGGGTCGCCGATGCGGTTGATGTCGACGTGCTCCAGGCCGTTCAGCAGCCGGGTGGCCCGCTGGATCTCCTCCCCGTTCATCGCCACCCCGGCGTCGTCGATCATGATGGCCACGCCGTTGTGCGCCATCTGGAAGTTGACCTCGACCTTGGTGTTCGGCTGGGAGTGCCGGGCGGCGTTGTCCAGCAGTTCGGCCAGCACCAGCACGACCGGCTCCACGGCGCGGCTGACGACCGCGACGTTGACCTCCGAGTTGAGCTGGACCCGCAGGTAGTCGCGGATCCGGGAGACCGCGCCGCGCACCACGTCCGACAGCGCCGAGGCCTGCCGCTGCTGGCCCGGCCACGACCCGCACAGCACGGCCGTGGCCTGGGCGCGCCGTCCCAGCTGGGCGTTCATGTGGTCCAGGCGCAGCAGGTCGGCGAGCACCTCGGGGTCGTCGTGGCGCTCCTGCATGTCGGTCAGCGCGAGCTGCTGCTCGTTGGTCAGGCTCTGCACGGTGCGCATCATCGCCCGCAGCGTGACCTTGGCCGACCGGTCGGCGCGGACCCGGGCGCGTTCCACGCTCTCGGTGAACAGGTCCAGCACCGTCTGCACGTCCTGTCCGAACGGCGTACCGGTCAGCCACTGCTCGTGCAGTGGCCTGGACACCGTCACCGGCCGCCCGTCGAGCTGGTCGCGCAGTTCGGGGAGCCGCGTACCGGCCAGATGCCGCAGCTCCTCATCGCGCCGCCGCAGCTCGTCCAGCAGTGCCTCGATCCGGCCGCGGTACCGGTCGGAGACGTGCCGCTGGCGAACGAGCACGACCGCGAGGACGACGATGCCGATGGCGGCGCCGGCGAGCGCCGCCACCAAGAGGGGTTGCTCCATCAGGTCCTCAGTTGGGTGGATTGGTCAATCGTGGCGATTGCGCGATTATGTCGCGGATCACAGTGCTTTGCAGGCATTACCGCACGTGTCCTCGACCACGCTGGTCACACGCGCCCCAGAGAGGCCGCCCGAGCTTGCCTGCCGCGGAATCGCATGCGCCGCGCCCGCCGACGACCCGTCTCACCTCTTGACGTGGTACGCACCCCCGCGTTCCGGCGGTTCAACCGGACCGAGACCCGGAGCCCACCCCGAAAGGGATGAACTACGACAAATTGGAACGGGTGCCGCAACCGCCCCCGAGAGCGGGACACCCCCACGGGCACGTAACCCCATCGGACGGCCCCCCGGACCCCCGACGACTCCGGTCGCGGCCGCTCGCCATGCCCACCACTGCAAGGGCCGCACCGACAGGCCGCCCCGATCACCAGTCGTCCCGGATCACCTGTCGCGCCGAGCACCGCCGAGCGAAGCACAGCCGCACCCGCGCCTCCCCCGACAAGCAAGGATCGGGCCGAGTCCGACCGACCACCCCTGTCGCCGACGACCCAGGGGTGTCGTCACCCGGCCCAGTGGCATCGATGGACGGGCTGAGAGGCAACCCCGCATCCCGTCGCGGGCGGCGCGTTCCACACCCGGTACGCGGGCCGCGCCCACCGAACCGCCTCGCTCCTGCGGCGCGGCCCCTGAGCACAGCACGGGAGCATCACCGCGACTCGATGAACTCGAATCCAACGAAGACGACGCACCGGCCGACGGCACCCAGAATCGCAACGATCCCGCACCGTCGACGTTATCGAGAATTTATTTTCTTCTGCTATTATGGTTTTTGCAGATGATCTGCGGTTATTAGCATCGCGTTCCCCGGTTCATTCGGAAGGGAGCACGATGCAGAACGGGCAGCCCAGCCGGACCGCTCTGTCGACCGCGGCGGCACGCGCCGCACACCTCGTCGTCGACAACGAGCCGCACATCCTGCACGACACCGTGGCGGCCACGCTGATCGGCGACCAGGCCGAGGAGATGCTCGGCTACCACCGCGCGTACGGCGACCACCCGATACTGTCCTGCACCCGCGCCCTGGTCACCACCCGCAGCGCCTACACCGAACGGGTGCTGGCCGACCGTTCACCGGACCAGTACGTGATCCTCGGCGCGGGCCTGGACACCTACGCCCTTCGCCACTCCGGCCCCCGGGTCTTCGAGGTCGACCACCCGGCCACGCAGGAATGGAAGCGCGCACTTCTCGCGCAGGCGGGCCTCCCCACTCCCGGGCATCTCGCCTTCGTTCCCATCGACCTGGAATCCGACGCCCTTCTCGACCGGCTCACCGCCGCCGGATTCGACCCGAGCCGCTCCACCCTCGTGGGCTGCCTGGGCGTCACCATGTACCTCACCCGCGACGCCATATCCGCCACTCTGGCGGAACTCGGCCGCCTTTCCCCCGGCTCGGAAATCATCATGGAATACTCGCTGCCCGCGGAATTGCGGGACGACCTGGGCAACGAGTACGCCGCCATGGCCTCCGAGGCCGTCCGCGAGAGCAACGAGCCCTACCTGACCTCCCTGTCCCCCGACGAGGTCACCGCGCTGATGGGGCGCCACGGCCTGGAAGTCCTCCGCCACGTCGCCATGCATGACGCCGTCCCCCCGTCCATGTGGACCCGGACCGACGTCCTCCGCCCGTTCGTCGGCTCCCACCTGGCCCACGCCGCCGTCTCCGCGACGCCCGCCTCACCCCGCTGACGCATCGGGCGGCGGCACCGGCAAACCCAGCCGTCGCTCCACCCGGCGCGCGACGCGCCCCCAGCGGTAGCAATGCCAACGAGGTGGCCCCGTACCCCACCGCGTCGTCGGGGGCCCGGCCGGTGAACGGCAACGGCACGCCGACACACCGCCACGGCCACCCCGTCTCCCGGCTCCGCAGGGGTACCGGCCGCCGTCCCGGTCAACGCGCGACGCGCCCACACCGACCGCGACGCCGACGAAGCGGCCCCATGCCCAGTCGCGCCACCGGGAAATCCGGTCGGCGGGCGGCAACGGCAGGTCGGCACTCCACCGCACGGCCGCCGGGGGCGGGGCCACCACCTGGCAGTGGGCGCGCCATATCGCGCCATATACGGCCCAGACTGTCCTGCGGCGGTACACGCGATGGCTGCCAGGGCCCCGGCGGCCCCGGTGAGACCGGCCGCCCCTCCGTTCAGCGCGTGTGCGCCCGTACCGGCCGCCTGCAAGGCGGCCCACGTGCCGCCTCGTCGCGCCATCGGGGGTTCCGACCGCTGGGCGGAAGCGGCGACCGGGCACGCCGCCGCGTCACCACCAGCGCTCCGGCCACGCTGGGGGCCGGTCGGTCGGCGATGCGGCCGCATCGGGCGTGTCCGCGCCTCGTCGGGGCTTTCGGGCGGCGGGGGGTGGCACCACCGGGGTGAGTTGATCGCTCGGTTGCGGGTCGCCTCGGGTTCGTGGCGGCGTGTGCGGTGGTTGCCGGGGCGCGCCCGGTCAGGCGGCGGGTTCTGCGGCGGCGGGTTGGAACTGGGTGCGGTACAGCTCGGTGTAGCGGCCTCCGGCGGCGAGGAGTTCGTCGTGGGTGCCGCGTTCGACGATGCGGCCGTCCTCGACGACGAGGATGAGGTCGGCGGCGCGGACCGTGGACAGGCGGTGGGCGATCACCACGGCGGTGCGGCCGTCGAGGGCCTCGGTCAGGGCCTCCTGGACGGCCGCCTCGGAGGTGGTGTCCAGGTGGGCGGTCGCCTCGTCCAGGATGACCACGCGGGGGCGGGCCAGCAGCACGCGGGCGATGGTCAGGCGCTGGCGCTCGCCGCCCGACAGGCGGTAGCCGCGTTCGCCGACGACGGTGTCCAGGCCGTCGGGCAGGCTCTCGACCAGGTCGGCCAGGCGGGCGCGGCGCAGCACCTCCCACAGCTCGTCCTCGGTGGCCTCGGGACGGGCGAGCAGCAGGTTGGCCCGGATCGACTCGTGGAACAGGTGGCCGTCCTGGGTGACCATGCCGAGGGTGTCGCGGATGGCGGCGAAGCTCAGGTCGCGCACGTCCACGCCGCCCAGCCGGACGGCGCCGGAGTCGACGTCGTAGAGGCGGGGCAGCAGGCTCGCGATGGTGGACTTCCCGGCGCCGGAGGAGCCGACCAGGGCGACCATCTGGCCGGGTTCGGCGCGGAACGAGATGCCGTGCAGGACCTCGACGCCGCCGCGCGCGTCGAGGACGGCGACCTCCTCCAGGGAGGCCAGGGAGACCTTGTCGGGCGACGGGTAGGAGAAGTGGACGTCGTCGAACTCCACGGAGACGGGGCCGTCCGGCACCGTGCGGGCGCCGGGCCGTTCGGCGACCAGCGGCCGCAGGTCGAGGATCTCGAAGACGCGCTCGAAGCTGACCAGTGCGCTCATCACCTCGACCCGGGCGCTGGCCAGGGCCGTCAGCGGCGCGTAGAGGCGGGTGAGCAGCAGCGCCAGGGCCACGACGGCGCCCGCGTCGAGCCGGCCGCGCAGGGACAGGTACCCGCCGAGGCCGTAGACCAGGGCCAGCGCCAGGGCGGACACCATGGTGAGCGCGGTGATGAACACGTGCTGGACCATCGCGGTGCGCACGCCGATGTCGCGCACGCGCCGGGCCCGGACGGCGAACTCGCGCGACTCGCGGACGGGCCGCCCGAACAGCTTCACCAGCGTCGCGCCGGGCGCGGAGAACCGCTCGGTCATCTGCGTGCTCATCGCGGCGTCGTGCGCGGCGGCCTCGCGCTGCAGGCGGGCCAGGCGGGTGCCCATGCGCCGGGCGGGCAGCACGAACACCGGCAGCAGCAGGAGCGCCAGCAGCGTGATCTGCCAGGAGATGCTCACCATGACCGCGAACGTCAGCAGCAGCGTGACCAGGTTGCCGACCACCCCCGACAGGGTGTCGCTGAAGGCGCGCTGGGCGCCGATCACGTCGTTGTTGAGGCGGCTGACCAGGGCGCCGGTGCGGGTGCGGGTGAAGAACGCGACCGGCATGCGCTGGACGTGGTCGAACACGGCGGTGCGCAGGTCGAGGATCAGGCCCTCGCCGATGCGCGCCGACAGCCACCGGTTGAGCAGCCCGATGCCGCCCTCGGCCAAGGCGATCACGGCGATCAGCCCGGCCAGGCCGGTGACGGTGCCGGGGGCGGCGCCCTCGCCGATCGCGTCGACGACCCGTCCGGCCAGCACCGGCGTGACCACCGCCAGCACCGCCATGACCACGCTGAGCAGCAGGAACCACGCCAGCAGGGTGCGGTGCGGCCGCGCGAAGCCCCAGATGCGCCGCAGCGAGGCGCGGGAGAAGGGCCGCCGGTCGTCCTGCGCGTTCATCGCGTGGTGGAGGGCCATCCACGCGGTCACTTCCATGCTCATCGGCACCGCCGTTCCGGTCGGAGGAGGAAGGTCCGACCTCCGATGCTGGGACCTCGACATTGGTTGAGGTCAAGTCGCTCCGTCGCACCGGCATCGTCGCGCGCGGGTCTGACACTTTGCGCGACCGCGCCCGCACGGCTTGAATGGCCGGGCGGCGACGAGGAGCGAGCAGCGTGGGCATCGACATCGACCGGGCGAGGGCGGACACACCGGGCTGCGCGCGGGTGGCGCACTTCAACAACGCGGGCGCGGCGCTGCCGCCCCGGCCGGTGATCGACGCGGTGGACCGCCACCTGGCACTGGAGGCGATGACCGGCGGGTACGAGGCGTACGAGCAGGCGTCCGCGGCGGTCGGGCGGTTCTACGACGCGGTCGCCGGGCTGCTGGGCGCCGATCCCGACGAGATCGCCTACGTGGAGAACGCCACCCGGGCCTGGGACATGGCGTTCTACGCGATCCCGTTCCGCCGCGGCGACCGCATCCTCACCACCACCAGCGAGTACGCCAGCAACGGCATCGCCTACCGGCAGGTCGCGCGGGCGCGCGGGGTCCGCGTGGCGGTGGTGCCGGACGACGCCGACGGGCAGATCTCCCTGGAGGCGCTGGAGGCCGAGCTGGCCGAAGGGGACGTGCGGCTGGTCTCGCTCAACCACGTCCCGACGCACAACGGCCTGGTCAACCCGGCGGCCGAGGTGGGCCGGCTGACGCGGGCGGCGGGCGCGCTGTTCCTGCTGGACGCCTGCCAGTCGGTCGGGCAGCTCGCCGTGGACGTGCGGGAGATCGGCTGCGACATGCTGTCGGCGACGGGCCGCAAGTTCCTCCGGGGGCCGCGCGGCACGGGCCTGCTGTACGTGCGGCGGGACGTCCTGCGGACGCTGGAGCCGCCGTTCCTCGACCTGCACTCGGCCACCTGGACGGCGCCGGAGGAGTACGTCGTCCGCGACGACGCCCGCCGCTTCGAGACGTGGGAACGCTACGTCGCCGGGCAGATCGGCCTGGGCGTGGCCGCCGACTACGCCGCCGCGCTCGGGATCGCGGCCATTGAGGAGCGTGTGACAACCCTGGCCGCGGCACTGCGCGACGAGCTCGCGGCCCGCCCGGGGGTGCGCGTCCTGGACCGCGGGGTGCGCCGCTCGGGCATCGTCACGTTCACCGTGGACGGGCACGAGGCCGCCGACGTCAAGCTCGCGCTACGGGAGCGGGGCGTCAACGTGAGCGTCACCAGCGGGCAGCAGCGTTTCGACCCCCGCGGCGGCGTCAGTGCCGTACGGGCGTCGGTGCACTACTACAACACCGAGGACGAGATGGAGCGGCTGCTGCGCGCCCTGCCGCGTCCCGCCTAGCGTCCAGGGGGGCGGAGCAGGCGTCGCGTGTCTGGTCATTCCCAGCGGACCGCCCCGAGTCGGCAAAGCCTTCTCCTGCCCCGGCGATCACCGGTGGACGCCGGGAAGGGTCGAGCGCATGACCACCGTGCTCCTGGGCTGCCTTGCCGTCTTCGGTACGGGAGCGGCGGCGGTCGCGGGGGCGCTGCTGATCCAGCGGACGGTCCCCGCCCGGATGCGGTACGACTTCGGGATGTACGGGGCGCTCACCACCGCCCTGGTGGTCTCCACGTTCCTGCTGTCGGCGGTGGCGATGGGCCTGTTCGTCTGGGGGGCCGTCAACCGGGCGAGCAGCGGCGTGGTGCAGGAGGCCGACGCCCTGCTCGACCTGTACTGGTACGCACAGACGATCGAGGGTCCGCAGGCGGTGCGGCTGCGCAGCGACCTGCGCGACTACACCACCCATGTCATCCGCGTGGAATGGCCGACCATGGATGAGACGGGGGCGCTGAACCCCCGCTCCTGGCAGTTGGCGCGGCAGTTGCGCCACGACATCCTGACCATCTCCCCCGAGAACAGCGGTGCCGCCATCCGGTACCAGGACGCGTTGCGGTCGGTCAACACCGTGTTCCAGGTGCGGCGCTCGCGCGAGGCGCTGACCACGACCCGGATCCCCCCGCTGATGTGGGTGGCGCTGCTGTCCACCGGAGCGCTGGTGGTGGTGCTGCCGATGCTGCGGGGCGATCCGCGTCCGGCGGTTCGGGTCGTGTTGGCGGTGGTGGGCGCGGCCACCGTCGCGTTCGTGGTATTCCTCCTCTACGAGGTCAACGTACCCTTCACCGGCAACGTCAAGGTCACTCCGGCGCCGCTGGAGGAAGCGTTGCGCTCGTTCGCCGATATCGACGCGTTCCCGGGCAACCGGCCCTGACCAACGATCGGTTCAAGGCCGTGCACGCAAGTGAACCCGGGGGCGGACCCGCGCATCTTGACAGATGCACGGGGGTCGTCGGCGAGACCGTTCCGCCCGCCTGCCCGGTCTCCAAATGCCCGGCATGAAGTCGAGGAGGTCGCGCCGTGAATGACGCGTCGCGTGAGCTGGACGACGACGCACGGCACGATCCTGCGGGGGCGCCCCCGCAGGACGGCCCCGAATCCGACGCGAAACCGGACACCGACTCCGATCAGAACGGCACCTCGGAGACCGGACGAGAACCGGAGACACCGGCAGAGGAAGAGGCGGACGCGCAGACCGAGCCCGAAGCCGACACCGAGCCCGAAGCCGACACCGAGCCCGAAGCCGACACCGAGGCCGCCGACACCGAGACACGGCCGGAGGCGGAGGCCGAGCCTGAAGCCGAACCTGAGACCGAGTCCGAGACCTCGGCCGAGCCCGGGGGTGACGACGAGGAGCGGGCCGGGGAACAGGACGAGGCTGAGGCGGACGCGGACGCGAAGCCGGAGCAGCCGTCCGAGGCCGCCGACGAGTCCGCGCAGGAGGAGGACGAGAGCGAGGCCGCCTCCGAAGCCGAGCGGCGGCAGGGGGAAGCCGAGGCCGGCACCGACGACGAGGACGACGACGCCGACGAGGACGACGACGCCGACGAGGAGCAGGCCGAGGAGCGGCCGGAGCCGTCCGCGGATTCCGCCGAGCCCGCCGAGCCCGAGGCAGTCGAGGACGAGGCAGTCGAGGACGAGGCAGTCGAGGAGGAGCGGCCCGAGCCGTCGGACGGACCAGAGGAACCCGGCGAACCCGAGGAGTCCGAAGAATCCGACGAGCCGGAGGAAGCCGGGGACGAGCCCCGCTCCGCCGCCGAGCAGACCGAAGAGGCGCGGGAAGAGGCCCGACCCGAAGAAGCCGAAGAGGACGCGGACGAAGAAGACGAAGACGGCGGCGGCACCAGGACGCCCACCACGGAGTTCCGGCGTCCGCCCAAGGCGGAGCAGCCTCCCGCCCCGTCCAGCAACGTCACCGTCCCGGACCTGCCGCGCCCGACGTTCCGCAGGGAACGGCCGGCCGACGCCGAGTTCGGGCCGAGCACACCGCAGCGGCCCGCCCAGCAGAAGCCGGAACCCGCAGAGCCCCCGGCACCGCAGGAGCCCGCTCCGCAGCAGCCCGCGCCTGCCGCCGAGGAGGCCGCCGCGCCCGCCCCTCCCGCCCCCGAGCAGGAGGCGCCCGGGGCGGCGAACGCCTCGGCACCGTGGCTCGTGGAGACGCAGCCGCCGTCCCGGCAGGAAGGATTCCGGTCGGCCGAGCCGACGGTGGAGCAGCCGCTGCCGCAGGCCCCTCCGTTCCGCCCCGAGGGCCTCACGGAGACGACGCAGCAGGACCCCCTGCCCCAGCCCCCCGCACCGCCTGCGGCGGCACCGGTGTTCACGGCGCCCCCAGCGCAGACGGCACCTCCCCCAGCGGTCACCCCATCGCACGCAGCGCAGGGGCCCGAGCAGCCCTCCGCGAAGAAGCCACGCAAGCGGCGCCGCACCCTGATCACCGTCGTGGCCCTGCTCGTGCTGCTGGCAGGGCTGGTGGCGGGGCAGCTCCTCCGGCCGACGCCCGAGCCGACCCTGCGTCTGACCCTGCCGACCGCGCAGCACACCTTCGGGGGTGCCGCCCCGTCGCTTCCGTGGCCCCAGTACGGGCAGGCGACCCTCTACGTGGAGGGGATCGGGTCCATGGGGTCGTCGGGCGGGCAGACGCCGATCCCCACGGCCAGCGTGGCGAAGGTGATGACCGCGTACGTCTTCCTGCGCAACCACCCGCTGCAGCCGGGCGAGCAGGGCCCGACGTTCCGGATCTCCCCGCAGGAGGCCGCGCAGCTCCCCGCGCGCAAGCAGCGCGGCGAGTCGCTCGTCGAGGTCGTGGCGGGGCAGCAGTTCACCGAGCGCAAGGCGCTCGAGGCCCTGATGATCGTGTCGGCGAACAACATCGCGCACGAGCTGGCCCGCTGGGACTCCGGCGACGAGCAGACGTTCGTGCGGAAGATGAACGAGACCGCGCGGTCGCTGGGGATGAACAGCACCACCTACACCGACCCCAGCGGCTACGACTCGCGCACCGTCAGCACGGCCGCCGACCAGGTCAAGCTGCTGACCGCGGCGATGAAGATCCCGGCGTTCGCCGAGATCGTGGCCAACCGCACCTACGTCCCCAACGACGGGCGGCCGGCCCGCGCCGGCGGCAACATCCTGGTCGGCCGGCACGGGGTGCTCGGCGGCAAGACCGGTTACACCGACGCGGCGGGCGGCAACTTCGTGTTCGCCGCGCGCAAGCAGGTCGGCAACGTCCCGACCACGATCGTGGGCGCGGTCATGGGGCAGCGGACGCCGAGCGCGATGGGCGCGATATCGGTCGCGCAGCGGCTGGTCATCGCCGCCGAGAACGCGCTGACCTCGGTCACGCTGGCCCCGGCGGGCGCGCAGGTCGCGGTGGTCGACGACGGCCTGGGCGGGGAGACGCCGCTGCGCGCCGCCACCCCGGTCACGGTGGTCGGGTGGCCCGGGCTCACCGTGCCGGTCCGCGTCACGGGGGACCCGCCGCGCCGGGCCGCCGACGGCACGCGGGTCGGCACCGTGACGGCGGGCGCGGCCAGCACCGGGCTGACCGTGAGCGGCGAGCTGAAGGAGCCGTCCATCCTCAAGCGGCTCCTGCGCCTGAAGTAGACGGCGTGCGCCGCCCGGCGGGCGGGCCGTCCGCCGGGCGGCGCGTCAGTGGTCGGCGGCGCGGGAGGCGTGCGGGCCGCGGTCGGGGGGTTCGGCCGCGGCCGCGTTCCCCTTGTCGTCGGCGCCGTCCGGGGCGGTGAGCCAGACGGTCAGCGCCATCTCCATTTCCAGCCGCGTCTCGGGCGCGTACAGCCGGCCGCCGAACAGCTCCTCCAGCTGGTGCAGGCGGTAGCGCACCGTCTGCGGGTGGACGTGCAGGCGGCTCGCGACCTCGGTCGCGTTGAACCCGTTCTGCAGGCAGGCCAGCAGGGTGCGCGCCAGCCGTTCGCGGTGCCGGGGGCGCACCGCCTTCAGCGGTGCCAGCCGCAGGTCGGCGACGGCCCGCACCAGTTCCTCGTCCTTGAACACCACCAGCGTGGGCATGTGGTCGGCGCAGCGGATGAGCCGGTCGGACGGCAGGATGCCGCGCCGGGCCAGCGGCAGCGCCTCGCGCGCCCAGCGCAGCGACTTGGCCGCGTCCTCGGTGCGCACGGTGGGGCCGAGCGCGGCGACCCAGGGGCGCAGGGCCGTCTCCAGCATGCGGGCGCGGCCGGGGCCGTCGGGGTCCGGGACGAGCAGGCAGGGTTCGCGCCGGTTGACGTCGGACAGCACGTCGGGCGGCAGCGACGGCTGGTGGAAGGGCTGGCGGCTGCGCTCGTACAGCACGACGGCGGCGACCGTCCGGGGGACCCGCCACTGCGCGAGGCGGGCCATGTCGGCGACGGCCTGCGGTGCGGCGGGCGGCTCGGCCAGCAGCAGGTCCAGCAGGCGCCGGCGGCGGTGCTCCAGCTCGCCCGCCTCCTGCTCGCGCGCCTTGGTGTAGCCCTCGGTGGCGGCCCGGGCGATCTCGTCCAGGAACGCGAAGATCCCTTCGGCGATGCTGGCCAGCGTGCGGCGGGAGATGTTGTAGTGCTCGGACTCGGCGGCCAGGCGCCGCCAGGCCACCCGGGCGCCCAGCCGCATCGAGGTCTGCAGCACGTCCAGGCTGCGGCCCTCGCGCGCCTCTGCCCGGCCGATCCCCCGGTAGACGGCGGCGACCGACTCCCAGGACGCGTCCGGGTCGGCGATGAGGTCGACGAACTGCCGCAGGGCGCCCTCCACGGCCAGCCGCACCATCCGGGCGTACTCCTCGTCCTGCGGCCGGGCGTACTCGGGCACCCCGCGCAGGATCTCGGCGATCATCTCCTCGGCCAGGGTGTCCAGATGGGGGCGGAAGATCTCGCCGACCTCCGGGGGGACGCCGGCCCAGGGCTTGAGGGGCGGGCGTTCGCCGACGGACGTGGTCACCGTGCGCACCTCCCATGCCCGTGCGAAGCGGAGACTGCTGAAGGTACCCGCAAGTAACCGATGAGGCTTCTGCCGGGCCGCAGCTTTGGACCGCGCCTTTTGTCAGCCGGATGACAAACGCGCGCTCCGGCCGCGCGCCGCGTCGGGCTTTTCCGCGCCGGGCGTGCGGGCGTCTAGTGCTCCTGGCCGTCCGGCGCGGCGGGGGCGGACGCGAGGGCGCCGGCGAGCACCATCCGGCCGGCGGTGCGGACCATCAGGGCGACCTCCTCGACCGGGCGGCGCAGCGAGGACAGGCTGACCAGCGCGGCCAGCAGGACGTGCCCGAGCACGATCTCGATCTCGTCCCGCTCCGGCACCGGGCCGCCGATCGCCGCCGACAGCCGGTCGCGCACGAACAGGAACAGCACCGTGCGCGCGTCGTCGACGCTGGGGTCGTCCGACGTCACCGCCTGGATGATGGCCGAGGTGAGGGTGCGCTCCTCGGCGGCCACCCGCACGATCCGCTCCAGCAGCGCGGTCAGCCGCTCCACCGGCGTCTCCCCGACCGCCAGCGCGTCGATGTCGGCGGTGATGCGGTGCGCCCAGGTGGCGGCCACCTCGGTGAGCAGGTGGTCCTTGGTGGCGAAGTAGCGGTACACGGTCGCGCGGGCGACCCCGGCGCGGTCGGCGACGTCGTGCATGGTGACGGCGTGGTAGCCGCCCTCGTGGGCGAGCCGGCGGGCGGCGTCGAGCAGCCGTTCGCGGCGGGCCTGCTGCTCCTTGTTCAGCGCCCGCGTCACGGTGATCCGCATATCGCCGGTCACTGCACCCTCCTTGTCGGGATTGTCCCATCTTCTCGCATCTGTCGCCGCGATAAGCCGGGCGGAGGGCATGCGCGGGCCTTTTCGCGGCCGGGACGGCCGGTCGCGATGCCGGCAATGCAACCTGTGTCGTGAGGGTCGATCTGCTCGACGGCGAGACGTACCCGACGGACCCGTGGTCGGCGTACGCGTGGCAGCGCAGGCACCCGTCCGCCATGAGGCCAACGGGCTGTGGGGCATCGCCCGGCACGCGGACGTCTTCGCCGTCGAACGCGCCCCGCAGCTGTGGAGCAACGCGGGCGGCTACCGTCCGCAGCCGCCGTCCGCCCCGTCCATGATCGGCCTGGACGACCCCGAGCACATGCGGAGCCGCCGCATGGTGTGCCGGCGCCTCACGGCGCGCAGCATGGCGCGGCACTTCCACCCGGGCGCGTCAGCCGCCCGCCGTGCCGCCGCAGCGGACGTCAGTTGCCGCCGTCCGCCGGGTCGGCCACCGCCTGGCTCGTGGGCAGCGGCAGCTCGAACGAGCCGAGCCGCAGCGCCGCGACCTCCATGCCCGCCACGGCCAGCGCCAGTACGACGATCACAAGACCGAGCCGCAGGCGGGACATCCGCCGCATCGCGCGCGCCGTCGCGTCGATCCGGCGCCCCACCGCCAAGAGCCTGCGCACTCATTCCCCCCGCTGCAACAACCCTGCCAAGCAGGCAGAACTCTACACAGTACAAGATCGGCCCGCATTCAAAACGAACACGGACGCACACGATCAACAACCCCTGGTATCGACATTCCGCTACAAACCGCCCACATGTCAACTGAATTCGGTGCGCCGGGCGCCCGCGCACGCCGCGCCCGGTACATCCCAGGGAGTACCTCGCATCACTCCCGGGAGCCGATGCCGGGCCGTCCGGATCGCCCGTAGCCTGCAGGAATGAGCACCAGCGCGGGAGGCGCCCACGCCCGGGCGCACTGGCCCACGCCGTCGCAGTGGCCGGTATGGCTGGCACCGCTGTTCGTGGCCCTGTTCCAGGTCGGCGGCTCCGTCGGCGCGCAGAGCGGAGGGGGAGGCAAAGGGCCGCAGGGAGGTCCCTGGGGGGAACAAGGGCCGTGGGGGCACACCGGGGCGCACGACTACCCCTTCCAGCCCCTGGACGCCTTCGGCGTCGCGCTGCTCTTGGCGGGCCCGGCGGTGCTGCTGCTGCGGCGCCGCCGCCCCGTCCTCACCATGGCCCTGGCATGGCTCGTCACGGGCCTGTACTTCCTGCGCGCCTATGTCATGGGCCCGGCGGCCGTCTCGGCGGGCGTGGCGCTGCTCGGCGTGGTGCTGGCGGGCCGCCGCGTGATCGCCTGGGGCGGCGCCTTCGCCGCCCTCACCGGATACTTCGCCCTCACCGCCGTGATCGGCGTGCCGCTGGAGCGGCGCGGCCAGGAGGACACGCTGTTCCCGGTGGAAAAGCCCGACCTCGTGACCATCACGGTCACCGTGACGTGGGCGCTGGTGGTGCTGATCGCCGCCGAGCTGATCCGCATGCGCGGGCAGAAGCTGGCCGAGGCCGCGCGCACCCGCGCCGAGGAGGCCAAGCGGCAGGCCAGCGAGGAGCGGCTGCGCATCGCCCGGGAGCTGCACGACGTCCTGGCGCACAACATCTCGATGATCAACGTGCAGGCCGGGGTGGCGCTGCACCTGCTCGACGACGACCCCGGCCCGGCCGGGACGGCGGCGGCGCGCACCGCGCTCGCGGCGATCAAGGAGGCCAGCCGGGAGGCGCTCACCGAGATGCGCTCGGTGATCGGGGTGCTGCGCTCGCAGGGCGAGAGCGCACCGCGGTCCCCCACCGCCGGGCTGGCCCGGCTGGAGGACCTGCTCGACCGGGCCCGCTCGGCCGGGCTCGACGTCCGCGCCGAGATCACCGGCGAGCGGCGGCCGCTGCCCGCGGGCACCGACCTGGCCGCCTACCGCATCGTCCAGGAGTCGCTGACGAACGTGTCGCGGCACGCCGGGCCCGGCCCGGTGACGGTGCGGGTCCGCCTCGACTACGGCGAGCACGAGATCTCGGTGCGGGTGGAGGACGACGGCCGCGGGGTGTCGCTGCTGGACGACCACGCCGGCGGCAGCGGCATCCGCGGCATGCGGGAACGCGCCGCGGCGCTCGGCGGGACGTTCGCCGCGGGGCCGCGGCCGGGCGGCGGCTTCGCCGTCCGTGCGACACTGCCCATCATCGAGGAGCCCGCGCCGGAGGCCCCGGCCGACGCCTCCACCGCCGCGGCGCGCGGGCCGGACACGCCAGGGAGTACCGAGTGATCAAGGTTGTGCTCGCCGACGACCAGGTGCTCGTCCGCGCGGGGTTCCGCGCGCTGCTGGACGCCCAGCCCGACATCGAGGTGGTCGGCGAGGCCGGCGACGGCGAGGAGGCCCTGGCGGCGGCCGAGCGGCTGCGGCCCGACGTCATCCTCATGGACATCCGCATGCCCCGCATGGACGGTCTGGCCGCCACCCGGCGCATCTGCTCCGACGAGCGGCTGGACGGCGTGCGGATCGTCATCCTCACCACGTTCGAGCTGGACGAGTACGTCTTCGAGGCGCTGCGCGGCGGCGCGTCCGGCTTCCTGGTCAAGGACACCGAGCCGGTCGAGCTCATCCACGCGGTGCGGGCGGTGGCGGCCGGGGACGCCCTGCTGTCGCCCAGCGTCACCCGCCGGCTGATCGCCGAGTTCGCCGCCCGCGCCAAGGAGCCCGCGCCCTCCCCCCGGCTCAACGCCCTCACCGACCGCGAGCGCGAGGTGATGGCGCTCGTCGGCGAGGGGCTGAGCAACGAGGAGATCGCCGAGCGTCTGGTGGTGAGCCCCGCGACCGCCAAGACGCACGTCAGCCGCACCATGGTCAAGCTCGGCGCGCGCGACCGGGCGCAGCTGGTGGTGCTGGCGTACGAATCCGGACTTGTCAAACCCGGCTGGCTGCCCTAGAAATTCTCAATCCGCGGTGTTCGGTGGCCGCCGTGCGCTGTTCGGTGGGGGCGCGGACATGACAGGGTGGACGCGAGTCGTCCGCCGCCGGGTGAGGGAGTCAGGTGACGCACGCCACGAGGATCCTGGCCGTCGACGACCGCGAGGAGAACCTGGTCGCCGTCGCGGCGGTGCTCGACGTGCTGCCGGTCGAGGTGGTGCCGGTCTCGTCCGGGCCGGCCGCCCTCAAGCAGCTGCTCCACGACGAGTTCGCGCTGATCCTGCTGGACGTGGTGATGCCGGGGATGGACGGTTTCGAGGTGGCGGGGCGGATCAAGAGCCGCCCCCGCACCCGGGACGTCCCGATCATCTTCCTGACCGCGGCGGGCTCGGCCGACGAGCAGGTCTACCGCGGCTACCAGGTCGGCGCCGTCGACTATGTGACCAAGCCGTTCGACCCGTGGCTGCTGCGCGCCAAGGTGTCGGTGTTCGTCGAGCTGCACCGCCGGCACATGCGGCTGCGGCGGCAGGCCGAGCTGCTGCGCCGCGCCGTGTCCGGCGACGCGCAGGCCGGCGAGGGCGACCGGCTGCTGCGGTCGCTCGGCGAACGGCTGGCCCGGGTGGAGGACGACGTGGCGCGGCTGCGTTCGCGCCGCACCGGCCCGCCGACCGCGGACGACGACCTGGCCCGGTTGGAGAGCCACGTCGGCGACCTGCGCGAGGCCCTCGACGCGCTGTTCCCCGGCGGCTGAGCCCGCGCCCGGCACGGCGGGCGGCCGGCGCGGCGGGCGGCCGGCGCGGTCAGCCCCCGGTGAGTTTGTTGCGCAGGATGAACGCCCCGGCCAGCACGGCGGCCACCACCAGGATCACCGCCACGACGACGTACACCAGCGTGCGCACCTGCTCGCGGACGTGGTTGCGGCGCGCGGCCGAGCTCGGCTCCCACCGCCGGGGCGGCTCGGCGGACCGCTCCCACGGCGGCGGTGTGGCCGACCGCGACGACGGCTGCCGCGTCGCCGGTTCCCATTCGGTCTCCAGCAGCGTGCGCGCCTCGGGGTCGGCGCCGCCGGACGGACGCGACGCCCTACCCGACCGGTACGACGGCGACGAAGAGGAAGACGGGGAGGACACGGGAGGCGGAGGCGGCGGCGAGCCCGCCGAGCCCCGGCCGTCGCGGGGATCGCCGTAGAACTCGGTCGCGTCGAGCACCGTCTCGTCGGCGCCGCGCCTGTCGTCGGCCGTGCGCGCCGGAGCCGGCACCGACGCCGAGGCCGCCGCGCCGTAACCGCTGCCGGGGTCGTCCAGCACGGTGTCGTCCACCACGGTCTCGTCGACGCGTCCGAGGCCGGACGAGGCGCGGGGCGCCTCCGCCGGACGGCGCGAGGACGGGTGCCGCTCGGCGGGCGGACGCGGCGCGGGCACCCGCATCGCCCGGGAAGACGGCGGGGGCGGCGGGGCCTGCGGGGGCGACGGGGGCGGCGCCGAGGCGATGCGGGTCAGCAGCGGCATCGCCTGCGCGGCGGTCATCCGGTGCGCCGGCTCGCGGGCCAGCAGCCCGTTCAGCACCGGCGCCAGCGGACCGGCGTTGCGGGACGGCGGCACCGGCTCGCTCAGCGCGGCGGCCAGCGACGCCATCGCGTCCGACCGCTCGTAGGGGGAGCGCCCCTCCACCGCCGCGTACAGGGTGGCGCCCAGCGACCACAGGTCCGAGGCGGGCACGGCCCGCTCGCCGCGCGCCCGCTCCGGCGGGATGTACGCGGGCGAGCCCATGACCAGCCCGGTCTGGGTGAGCGCGGAGTCGCCCTCGGCCTGCGCGATGCCGAAGTCGGTCAGCACCACCCGGCCGGTGTCGGTGATGAGCACGTTGCTCGGTTTGACGTCGCGGTGCAGGATGCCCTTCTCGTGCGCGGCGCGCAGCGCCGACAGCGTCTGCAGGCCGATCTCGGCGACCCGGCGCGGGTCCAGCGGCCCCTGCTCGATGAGGTCCTGCAGGGAGCGGGCGCGCACCAGCTCCATCACGATCCACGGCCGCCCGGACTCCTGCACCACGTCGTGGACGGTGACCACGCCCGGATGGTTGAGCCGCGCCGAGGCCCGCGCCTCCCGGAAGGTGCGCTCGTAGAGCACGTCCCGCTCCTTGGCGGTCAGCCCCGGCGGCAGCACCACTTCCTTGATGGCGACTTCGCGATCCAGCGTGACGTCATAGGCCCGCCATACCGTGCCCATGCCGCCCCGGCCCACCACCTCGTCGAGCCGGTAGCGGTCGGCCAGCAGATGACCCTCTCCCATGACCTTATGGTCCCCCGTCGCGGCCGCGCGCCGCACCGGGCCCTCCGCCCGACACGCACGTCGCGGACATGTGTGGTTCCGGGACGCCTCTGGCCGTCCCGTGGTTCAGCGCACCGCTGTCGGGCGGAACGTGTCCAGGACATTGTTCACGGTTTCCCGGTAGTCGTTCCACCTCGACGCCGGAACCGCGATGAACACCGCATAGGACCTGCCGCCGACCCGCACGCCGCGGTCGACGGCGCGCGTGCCGCCGCGCGCGTCGAAGGTGAACTCCAGGTCGGCCGCGGGGTACCCGTCCACGTCGGCGGTCCGCAGGTCCAGGCGGCGGTATCCGGGCAGGGTGTTCTTGGCGAGGACCTCGCGCTCCCACTGCCTCCAGTGCCCGGTCGGGTCGCCGGTCCAGGGCGTGCGGTCGATCTGGACGTACGCGCCGGTCGCCGGGTCGCGGTAGAAGACGCTGGCGCCGCTTGCGGAGCGCACCCAGCCGGCGGGGACGGCGACGGTGTAGCCGGGGCCGCTGACGGTGCGGAACCCGGCCGGTGCCGCGGGCGTCGACGCCTTGGAGCGGGTCGGGGTGGCGTCGGCCGTCCCGGGGGTCTGGGTCTCGCCCGCCGCGTCGGTGGTGGCGGCCCGGCCGGTCGGGACGCCCGCGAGCGCGGACTGGGTGACCTGCGGGGCGGCGCCGCCTTTGCGGTCGGGCCACAGGGCGACCGTGACGGCGATGGCGACCGCCGTGACCGCGATCATGGCGCCGACGGTCATCAGCACCAGATGGCGGTCGGAACGCCCGGTTCGTCCCTTCTGGCCGCCGCCCGGCGACGTGGCGGCCACGTCGTTCGGTGACCACACCTGGCCACCGTGCGGGAGGAGCGCGGTCGCGTTCTGCGTCGTGCCGTCCGGCACGTGACCGGGCGGCGCGGGGGCCGACCGCGTGGAAACGGGCGGTGCCGCGACGGGGGGCGCGGCGAGGGGAGCAGGCGCCGGATGGGCGGGGGCGTCCACCGCCGTGGACCCGGCCGCGATCCGCGCCAGCAGCGGCTCGGCCTGCTCGGCGGTCATCCGCCTGCCCAGGTCGCGTTCCAGCAGGCCCAGCAGCACCGGGGTGAGCGGGCCGGCGTTGCGCGGCGGGGGCGGCTCCTCGGTCATGATCGCCGCGAGGACGGCCATGGCGTCGGAGCGGTGGTGCGGCGGCCTGCCCTCGCACGCGGTGTAGAGGGTGGCGCCCAGCGCCCACAGGTCGGAGGCGGGCACGGTCCGTTCACCGCGCAGCCGCTCGGGCGCCATGTACGCGGGCGACCCCACCAGCAGGCCCGTCTTGGTCAGCGTCGCGTCGCCCACCACGTGCGCGATGCCGAAGTCGGTCAGCACGGCCCGGTCGTCGTCGGCGACCAGGACGTTGGCGGGCTTGATGTCGCGGTGCAGGATGCCCACGGCGTGCGCGGCCCGCAGCGCCGACACGATCTGCCGGCCGATGCCCGCCGCCCGCGCCGGGGGCAGCGGGCCGTCCTCGTCCACCAGGTCCTGCAGCGACCGCGCGCGCAGCAGCTCCATGACGATCCACGGGCGGTCGTCCTCGTCGACCACGTCGTGGACGGTCACCACGCCCGGGTGGTTCAGCCGCGCCGACGCCCGCGCCTCGCGCAGGGTGCGGACGTGCCGCTCGCGGCGCTCCTCCTCGCTCACCGAGGCGTGCACGACGACCTCCTTGACCGCGACATCGCGGTGGAGGGTCTCGTCGCGGGCCCGCCAGACGGTGCCCATGCCGCCGGTCCCGACCACCGAGACCAGCCGGTAGCGCCCGGCCAGCAGCCGGCCGGCGCCCGCTTCCGTGTTGTCCCCCTGCGACATGTGTGGCGACCCTACCGATCTGCGTAGTCGAATCCGCTCATGTTCCTCGAATACGGCCGCGAGGGGGCCGGAAGCCGGGTGCGCCGCCCGGAGGGTCAGTCGTCGTCGGCCTCGAACTTCTCGTAGACGGGGGCGAGCTCGGCGAACGTGTCGTCCCAGGTGTCGTCCGGCGCCACCAGCAGGATCGCGAACCCGAAGCCGCCCATGACGAACCCGCGGTTCAGCGCGTGCAGGCGCCCCGACTTGCCGTTGTAGGTCCACTCCCAGTCGGCGGCGTCGTCACCGGACGGGTCGCTGACCGGCTCCCCCTCCTTCACCGGCGCGATCTTGATCTCGTCGTAGCCGGGGAACCTGTCGCGCACCGAGGGGGCGAGGTTCTGCCAGTCCTTCAGCGCGCTCTCGTTCGGGTCGGAGGTCTGGTCGATCTGGATGTACCCCTCGCCGCTCGGCGGGGTGAAGAACACGCTGCTGGGGGACGAGGCGCGCCGTTCGGGGCCCTTCCAGTCCTCGGGGATCACCGTGGAGAAGTTCTTGCCGCGGTACAGGCGGAAGCCCTCCGGGACGCGGGAGGCCGTGGTCGGCGTGGCCGGGGGCGACGACGACGCGGCGGCCGAGCCCGTCGCCGGCGCGGAGCGGACCTGCGCCGAGAAGGACGCGGCCGGCTGGGTGGCGCCGCGCGTGGCGCCCTCGTTGTCGTCCTTGCCGGCCCGGGCCAGGGCGTAGCCGGCGACGGCGACCAGCACGATCACGACGAGGACGATGGCGATGACGACGCCGCTGCCCAGGGCGGGCGGCCGCCGCGCGGGACCGGTGGGCGGCAGGCCGCCGTCCACGGGCCGCGTGCCGGACACCGGGGCGGCGGGCGCGCCCATCTCGTTCCCGGCGGGGCTCACGCGGGTGGCGCCGGGCGCGTCGCCCCGCCGTCCGCCGGACGGGCGGGCGGCGTCCTCGTCGTCCCACCGGTGCGGCTGGGTGTCGAGCCCGGACGGCGACCCGCCGGGCTCGCCCGCGCCGCCCGGCGCACCGTCGCCCGGCTTGTCGGCGTACAGGTCGGCGTAGGCGTCCGCGGCCGTCTCGTCCACCGCCGTGCCCGCCGCGTCGCCGCCCGCCGGTTCGGACGCGCGGCCCTCCGGGCGGCCCAGCAGCTCCTCCAGCGGCATCTCGACCGCCATCGTGCGCTGCGTGTCGACGGTGTCCATGCGGACGATGTCGTCCAGCAGCGCCCCCGCCTCGATGGCGTCCATGCGCTGCTCGGGGTTCTTGCGCAGCAGGCCCTCGATCACCGGCGCCAGCGGCCCGGCGTTCTCCGGCGGATCGGGCTCCTCGGAGATGACGGCGACCAGCGCGGCCATCGGCTCGGAACGTTCGAACGGCGACTTGCCGTGCAGCATCGCGTACAGGGTGACGCCCAGCGACCACAGGTCCGAGGCGGGCCCGGCGGTGCGGCCGCGGGCCCGTTCCGGCGCGATGTAGGCGGGCGAGCCCATGACCAGGCCGGTCTGGGTGAGCGTGGCGTCGCCGGCCGCGGTGGCGATGCCGAAGTCGGTGAGCACCGCGCGGTCGCCCCGGCTGACCAGCACGTTGGACGGCTTGACGTCGCGGTGCAGCACCCCGGCCTCGTGCGCGGCGTGCAGCGCGGCCAGCATCTGCCGGCCGAGCTCGGCGGCGCGGCGCGGCTCCAGCGGGCCCTCGGTCTTGATGATCTGGTCGAGGGACGGCGCCCGGAGCAGCTCCATGATGATCCAGGGCCGGTCGTCCTCCTCGACCACGTCGTAGACGGTGATGACCCCGGGATGCCCCAGCCGGGCCGCGGTGCGCGCCTCGCGGAAGGTGCGCTTGTGCTGGACCGCGCGTTCCTCGTCGGTGAGACCATGCGGGAGGATGACCTCCTTCACCGCGACGTCACGACCGAGGACCTCGTCGTGCGCATGCCAGACCGTGCCCATGCCGCCGCGGCCGACCGGGGTCACCAGTCGGTAACGGCGGGCGAGCAACCGCTCCCCGGTGGTCTCGTTCGGCATATCGGCGACCATATCGACTTTTGCTGACAACCTTGGACCCGACTCGGCGGCCACGGCCCTCCTCCGGATAGGACGTCCGCCGCCTGCCCGAAGTTCGCAACGATCATGGGCGGAATCCGCGCGGCGCCGTTGGGCGGGTCCCGCCGCGCGGCGGGCGGAGGCATGAGGGCGCGGCAGCCGGTACAAAGAAGAGAACGCAGCTCGATCACCTGCCGCACCGGTACGGGCGGCGCGGCGGCGAGCGGCACGGTCGCGATGGGAGCAGCATGACGGACAGGGGCCTGCCCGGCGCGTGGCGGAGCCTGGTCGAGTCGGTGCCGACGGTCTTCTTCTGGTACACCCGGCTGTCGGGCATCCTGTCGATCCTGTCGTGGCTGTCGTCCGACCTCATCCTGCGCATCGCCGACATCTGGGCGCTGCGCTGGATCTACTACCTCGGGCTGTCGCCGAGCCTGCCGCTCGGCCTGCTGTACATCCTGCTGTCGATGGGGATCCGGCGGCGCAAGAAGGCCGCCTGGCGGATCCTGGTGCTGCTGTTCGGGCTGTACGCGGCGTACTCGGTGCTGATCCTGATCGCCGTGGTGCTCGACCCGGCCGAGCCGACGGCCAGCGGCGAGATCGTCACCGCCGTGTCGTACTGCGCGGTGCTCGGCCTGCTGGTCGCGGCGCGCGGGCAGTTCACCACGCTGCCCGACCGGGCCAACCGGCGCCTGGCCGCCATCGTGTTCTCGGTGTGGCTGGTGGTCAGCGGCGGCGTCGGCACGCTGCTGGTGTTCCTCACCGACCGGGACGCGGGCGGCAGCGGGTGGACCCACCCGGCCTACGTGGTGCTGCAGACGGTGCTGGGCGCCGGGCTGACCGGCGGCGACCTGAACGTCAACGTGCCCGGCTGGGTCGACACCGTCATCGGCGTGCTGGGCACCGGCCTGCTGGTCATCACGTTCTGGGCGATGTTCCGGCCGGGGCGGCGCGAGGCGGTGCTCAGCGCCGAGGAGGAGCTGGCCGCGCGCACCCTGCTGGCCGAGTACGGCGACCAGGACTCCCTCGGCTACTTCGCGCTGCGCCGCGACAAGGACGTCATCGTGGCGCCCAACGGCAAGGCCGCCATCGCCTACCGGGTGGAGGGCTCGGTGTCGCTGGCCAGCGGCGACCCGCTGGGCGACCCCGAGTCGTGGGACCAGGCGATCGAGGCGTGGCTGAGCGAGTGCCGGGCGCACGCCTGGATCCCCGGCGCGGTCAGCGTGGGCGAGCGCGCCGCGCACGCCTACAAGCGGCACGGGTTCACCGCGCTGGAGCTCGGCGACGAGGCCATCATCGACCTGACCGAGTTCAACCTGGACGGCCGGGAGATGCGGCAGGTCCGCCAGGCGGTGCGGCGGGTGGAGCGGGCCGGGTACTCGGTGCGCATCCGGCGGCACTCGCAGATCCCCGAGTGGGAGATGGAGCAGCTGATCCGCAGCGCCGACGCCTGGCGCGGCGAGGAGACCGAGCGCGGCTTCTCGATGGCGCTCGGCCGGCTCGGCGACCCGACCGACGGCCGCTGCGTGATGGTGGAGGCGTTCGACGCCGACGGGCGGCTGCGCGGGCTGCTCAGCTTCGTCCCGTGGGGCCGCACCGGCCTGTCGCTGGACCTGATGCGCCGCGACCGCACCGCCGAGAACGGGCTGAACGAGTACATGGTCGCCAAGCTGGCCGAGAAGGTGGCCGGGCTGGGCGCCAAGCACCTGTCGCTGAACTTCGCGATGCTGCGCTCGGCGTTCGAGCGCGGCTCGCAGATCGGCGCCGGCCCGGTGGCGCGGCTGTCGTACCGGTTCCTGTCGTTCGCGTCCAAGTTCTGGCAGCTGGAGTCGCTGTACCTGGCCAACGCCAAGTACCTGCCCGAGTGGCGGCCGCGGTTCATCTGCTACGAGCAGAGCCGCGACCTGGTGCGGCTCGGCCTGGCGTACGCGCGCGCCGAGGGGTTCCTGCCGAACCTCAACCGGCCCAAGCTGGAGCGCGCCGCCCGCACCGTGCCGCCGCCGGACGTCGTCGCCCGCATCCAGGAGATCGAGGACGCGGCCAAGGGGCCGCGCCCGCCGGTGCGCCGCCTGTCGGAGCAGGAGCGGGTCCGGCACGCCAAGCTCGACCAGATCCGCGCCGCCGGGATGGACCCCTACCCGCTCGGGTTCGACCGCGCCGACTTCGCCGCCGAGATCCGCGCCCGCCATCCGCACCTTGCGCCCGACACCCGCACCGGCGAGGAGGTCTCGATCGCCGGGCGGGTGGTGCTGGCCCGCGAGCACGGCCGGCTGGTGTTCGCGACGCTGCGCGACGAGACCGGCGACGTGCAGGTGATGCTGGCCGAGGACGCGGTGGGCGCCGAGGCGCTGCGGCGCTGGAAGTCGCTGGTGGACCTCGGCGACCTGGTGGGGGTGACCGGCGAGGTCGTCACGTCCCGCACCGGGGAGCTGTCGGTGCTGGCGGCGTCGTGGACGATGACGGCCAAGTGCCTGCGGCCGCTGCCCAACAAGCGGACCGGCCTGGCCGACCCCGAGGCGCGGGTGCGGCAGCGGTACGTCGACTTCATCGTCAACGACGAGGCCCGCCGGATGCTGCGCATGCGCGGCGACGCGGTGGCCGCGGTGCGCGACGCGCTGCGCGAACGCGGCTTCCTGGAGGTCGAGACGCCGATGCTGCAGCCGATCCACGGCGGCGCGGCGGCCCGGCCGTTCACCACCCGCATCAACGCCTACAACATGCAGCTGTACCTGCGGATCGCGCCGGAGCTGTACCTCAAGCGGCTGCTGGTCGGCGGGGTCGGCAAGGTGTTCGAGCTGAACCGCAACTTCCGCAACGAGGGCGTGTCCAACCGGCACAACCCCGAGTTCACGATGCTGGAGGCCTACGAGCCGTACGGGAACTACGACACCATGGCCGAGCTGACCCGCGACCTGGTGACGGCGGCGGCCAAGGCGGCGCTCGGCACGACGGTGGTGGTGCGCGACGGCGTCGAGCACGACCTGGCCGAGCCGTGGCGGGAGATCACCGTGTACGGGTCGGTGTCGCAGGCGCTCGGCGAGGAGGTCACCCCCGACACCCCGCAGCGCGTCGTGCGGGAGCTGGCCGACCGGGCGGGCGTGAACGTCGATCCCGGCTGGGGCCAGGGGAGGATCGTGCAGGAGCTGTTCGAGGCGCTGGTCGAGGAGACCCTGGTCGCGCCGACGTTCGTGCGGGACTACCCGGCCGAGACCTCGCCGCTGACCCGCCCGCACCGCGCCGACCCGCGGCTGGCGGAGAAGTGGGACCTGATCGTGTTCGGCCTGGAGCTGGGCACCGCGTACTCGGAGCTGATCGACCCGATCCTGCAGCGGGAGCGGCTCACCGAGCAGTCGCTGCAGGCGGCGGGCGGCGATCCGGAGGCGATGGAGCTGGACGCCGACTTCCTGCGCGCCCTGGAGTACGCGATGCCGCCCGCGGGCGGCATGGGCATGGGCATCGACCGGCTGCTGATCACGCTGACCGGCCGCACCATCCGGGAGACCATTCCGTTCCCGCTGGTCAAGCCGGGGTCGTAGGCGCCGCGGCGGGTGCGGCCGCGGTCACAGGGTGCGGGGGCCGGGGCGGCAGCCGTGTTCGGCGAGCCAGCGGCGGGCCCGGCCGCGCCGCCGGTCCTCGTCGCCGCGGTCGCCGCCGGGCTCGCCCCACAGCACCAGCCACCGTTCGGGCTCGTACCGCAGGCCGTCGGTGAACGACGCGCCGGCCTCGTCGGCGGGGACGACGTCGCCGGTGCGCAGATCGACCGCGTGCGGGCCGGGTTCGTCCAGCGCGGCGGCCAGCGCGCCGAGGTCGACCGGCACCCGCGCCGGCTCCGGGCCGCGCGGCGCGCCGAGCGCGGCCGACAGGTCGCCCGCCAGTTCGGCGTCGCCGGGAAGGCCGCGGCCGTCCAGCTCCTCCAGGCATTTGCGGGCCATCGCCGCGGCGCCGGGAACGTCCTGTTCGAGGGCGGCGACCAGGACGTCTCCGGCGTACTGCAGCACCGGGCCGAGCGGCCGGTCCCGCAGGACGTCCATGCCCGCGGCGCCGTCCCAGCGGTAGGCCGCCGCGCGCAGCCGCGCCAGCGACGGCTCGTCCCATCCCGTCACACGTCTGTTTCTACAGAAGCGGCGCCGTCCTGTACCCCGAAACGCCGTTTCCCCGGGGCCCGCCGCGCGGAGTGGAGGGGCCAGGGTGCGCCGGACGGGACGGCTGGGGCAGCATTGTCGATCATGCATCTGACATTCACCGACCCGGACCGGCTGGGCACGATCAAGCTCCCCGGCGGGCGCGTCCTCGGCTACGCCGAGCGGGGCCCGGCCGACGGCGTGCCCGTGCTGCTGTGCGGAGGCGCCGGGTGGAGCAGGTGGCTGGGGTTCGACGCGCCGGGCGTGCGGCTGGTGACGGTGGACCGGCCGGGGCTGGGCGCGTCCGATCCGTGCCCGGGCCGCACGCTGCTGGACTGGGCGGACGACGCGGCGCACCTGGTCGCCGAGCTCGGGCTGGACGCGCCGCGCGTGGTGGGCTTCTCGCAGGGCGCGCCGTTCGCGCTGGCGTGCGCGGTCCGCGGCGTCGCGGCGGCGGTCGCGGTGGTGTCCGGCGGCGACGAGCTGGCGCATCCGGTGTTCGCCGAGCACCTGCCGCCGGACATCCGCGGGCTGGTGGAGCTGGTGGCCTCCGACCCGGCCGCCGCCGAGGCCGAGTTCGCCGCGTTCGGCGATCCCGACGCGATGTGGCGGATGAGCGTCGAGGGCAGCCCCGCCGTCGACCGCGACGTGTACCTGCGGCCCGACTTCGAGGCGGCGTTCCGGCGGGCGCTGTCGGAGGGGTTCGCGCAGGGCGCGGGCGGTTATGCGCGCGACACGGTGCTGCACTTTTCGCGCTGGCCGTTCGACGTGGCGGACATCGCCGTCCCCGTGGACCTGTGGTACGGCGGCCAGGACACCAATCCGACGCACTCGCCCGACTTCGGTGCGACGCTGGCCCGGCGCATCCCGGGGGCGCGCCGCCACTTCCTGCCCGAGGCGGGCGGCGCGCTGCTGTGGACGCACGCCGAGCAGATCGTGCGGGGTGTTCGGTAGCCCCCGGTCACGGCGCGTCCGTGCCGCGGTGGAGGCCGCGATGGACGTCGAGGGCGAAGCGGAGGCGGGCTTGGACGAGGTCGTGCTCGTCGGGCGGGCAGGCGAGCCGGGCGCGGGCGACGGCGATGAGCCGGTCGTCGGTGAGGTCCGGGTCCTGCCGGGCGATGCGGCCGATCAGCTCCACCAGCTCCCGGCGCTTGTAGGTGGCGATGGACCGCCCCGTACGCGTGCTCGGCGCGGCGGGCGGCGGCGCGGCGGGCGATGGCGCGGCGGGTGCGGCCGGAGGTTCGGCGGCCTGGCGCGGGCGGCCGCCCAGAGCGTCGAGCAGGACGGTGAACAGGGGCGCGGTCGGGCTGACCACCTCGCGCAGCCCGGCGGGGAGGTCTGAGACGGGCGGCGCACCGTCGGGCATGGGCAGCGGCGGGCCGCTCTCCCCCACCAGGATGACGCGGGGCGCGTGCCACAGCAGGAACAGCGCCTCGGCCCCGGCGCCGTGTTCGCCGTCGATGATGACGGCGTCGAACGCGTCGGGTTCGGGTGCGAGCGCGTCCGGGACGTCCCACAGCGGCAGCACCCAGGCCGGTACCAGGTGCGGCCGGGCGAGCGCCGCGCCCCAGGCGCGGGCGGCGAGCAGTTCGGCGTCCAGGTCGCGGTGCCGCGTCTCGGCCTCGGCGAGCGCCTGGCGCACGCGGGTCTCCGCCGGGGAGCGGGCGTGCTCGGCCAGACGGCCCGACACATGCGCCCACGTCCACGCCTCGTCCCAGCGCGCGGCCCGTTCCGTCCACGCGGCGTCGCGGGCGGTGGCCGCCAGCGCGTCGGCGAGGCCGGGGTGGACGGCGCGGACGCGGCCGAGCAGTTCCTCGCACCGCACCTGCAGCTCGCGTTCGCGGCGGGCGGCGGCCAGGTCGTCGAGGGCGCGGGCGTAGGCGGCGGCGTCGCGGTCGTCGAGGGCGGCCAGCGCGGCGCGCAGCTCGGGCGGGTCGTCCTCGCCCCGGGGGATGGAGTCGCGCAGGGCGGTCAGGTCGGCGGTGGCCCGTCCGGCGTCCACGCCGAGCAGGGCGCTGCGCAGTCCGGTGAGGTACTCGTGCCACAGCTCCGGGCGGTGCAGCGGGACGTCCAGACCCGCGCCGTCCAGCAGGGCGGCGGTCTCCTCCAGCGCGGGCAGGGCCGCGCGGATGCGCGCCACCCGTTCGTGGGCGCGGTGGAACCGGGCCAGGCGCTCGTGCGGCGGCGCGTCAGTGGCGAAGGCGGCGCCGGTCGCCTCCCATGCCTGCTGCAGCTCCCGGCATGCCGCCAGGGCCTCCAGGTGGGCGCACAGCACGGCGAGCCGGTCGGGCGTGTCGGGCGCACGGCCGTCCACGCGGGCGCCCGACAGCAGCGGCTCGGCGCGGCGTTGCGGGGCCGGGCGCAGCGGGCCGCGTTTGAGGACTCCGCCGTCGGCCAGGTAGCGGCGCAGGCCCTCGGCCGCGTCCGCCATCTCGCGGGGGTCGCCCGGGGGCGGCACGACGCGGCGTCCGGCGGTGGCCGCGGC